>CAMCBY010000307.1 GCA_945873015.1 Klebsiella pneumoniae | reverse complement strand
CCAGTACACCGGCGCTATCAGATTGACCTCCATGACCAGACGGAAATGCTCAATCGGATAGAGATTCGCCTTGCCTTTGTCCTTGTTCATCTTGACTGCGAGGGCGTCACGGGTGATGCCGGCCGCGGGCACGCAGATATTGATAGGGCCATGCTCGTGGCGCATGGTCTCAAACACTTCGTGGCGAAACGTGGCATCGGTGGTGTCGCCTTGAAAGGCTCGTGCGACACGGCCACCGTGGCTTTCATTAAGTTCGCTTGCCACTTCGTGCACCGCGTTCGACACATCCACGAGAGCGATTGCGCTCACGCCTTGTTTGCACAGTTCCACCGCTGCCGCGCGCCCGATGCCGCTGGCCGCGCCGGTGATGACTGCGACTTTCCCTTTAATATCCATTGATTAATCGTTTCCGCGATTCGAACAGGCTGGCATTATATGGGGTTTATGATGCGTCGCAATAATGCACGAATGCTTGATATGTCGGCCGAGAATTGTGTGTCTGCCGGGCCATTGCCGATGCGCGCGGCGTGAGCGATGAGCAGCGCTCCCGCCTTTCTACGCGCTGCTTCCTGCCCTGCGCTGGTGGCCGCTTATCTTTACTCCAGCACACAGATAGCACTGCTCGAACGCTTGCTCGAAGCGCAGGCGGCGCAACTCGGGGCGGTGGAGACGGTCGCTGTCGGTGGTTCACTTGGACGCTTCGAAGCAAGCGCTGATTCGGATATCGATTGCATCATCGTGCTGCGCGACGACGCAGCGCTCGCGAGCGGCGAACAGCAGGTTTTGCTGGTGCATGAGATATTCGCGCAAACCGCCTTCAAAGCGCCCAAGGCGAACGGCATCTATCGAGACGGTATCGCGCGACGACAGTTACTGGACCCACGTGCCCTCGGCAGTCTGGACGAAGCGCCGGCCGTATTCGGCAAGCGCATTCAACTGTTGCTCGACGCGCGGCCGGTGTTCGCTCAGCAACGCTGCCAGGGTTTGCAGCGAGCCGTCATCGATTGGTACGCCAGCGATTTTATCGCACAGAAGCCATCGCGTGGCTGGACCTATCTCAGCAACGACGTCATGCGTTATCTGCATTCGTATGCCGCCTGGCAGCAATTCAAGTTCGAGCGCAGCGCCGACGACAGTTGGCAGTTACGACAGGCCAAGTTTCGCAGCAGCCGGCTGCTGACGTTTGCCGCGATGATGTTTCTGCTCGGCGAGAGTGATGGCAACGACAACAAACGAGAGTGGCTGCTTGAACGCCTGCCGTTGACTCCGCTCGAGCGCCTGCACGTCATCATGACCCGCTACGACAGTGCAGCCTACCGGGCTCTGCTGCTTGCCTACGAGGCGTGTTTTGCGGCGTTGGCCGATAGCGCAGTGCGCGCGACGCTGGTGGCCACCGGCCCGGATGACGAGACCCGCATGAGCGCTGCCTTGGATTCGAATTACGAGCGCTTGAGGCAGTCCTCGGCAGAACTCGCAGCGCAGTTGACCGAGTTTGCATTGGCGCGCCGTGCGCAGTGGGGCGCACGCTTTTTCGAACGCTGGTTGTTTTAGTGTGCTACTCGAAATGTACGGCGCGCGCCGGCGCGATGGCGGCGGCGCGCAGCGCCGGGTAGACGGTCGCAAGCAGCGACAAAAACAGACTCGCACCGACCACGCCGAGCAAGTCGCTGGCGCGCAGTTCAGCCGGCAGGTAGTCGAGGAAATAGATATCGGAATTCAGCAGATCAACCCCGAGCAGAGACTCGAGAAATTTCAACGCGTGCTGACTTTCTGAGGCGCCCCACGCACCGAGGGCAAGGCCGAGCAGGGCACCGACGGTACCAAGCATCAAACCCTGGCCGAGGAATAACGTAACAATCTGACCGCGGGTTGTGCCGACCGTGCGCAGAATGGCGATGTCGCGCGTCTTCTCCGTCACTATCATGATCATGTTGGCCGCGATATTGAAGGCCGCTACCGCAATGATCAGCACCAGGATCACAAACATGATGTGTTTCTGGGATTTCAATGCGAGAAAGAAATTGCGTTCGTACTGAGTCCAGTCCACAGCCCGAAAGGTCGGCCCCAATTGACTCGCGATCTCCGCTGCCGCCTGCGGCGCCAAGGCCGGGTCGCGCAAGCGCGTACGTACGCCTGAAATCGCGTCGCCGACATGAAACAAGCGACGCGCATGGTCGATATGGGTCACCACCAGGCGCGCGTCATACTGCTGCATGCCAGTATGAAACGTGCCCGCCACGCGCAGCCGCTCATAACGGGGCGCGAGCGCCCGACCCTGTTCGTCCCATTGCGGTACGACCAGGGTTATCTGATCGCCGGCTGCGGCGGCGAGCTTCTTGCTCAGGCTGTCACCGAGCAGCACTTCGCCACGCACCGCATCGAGCCGCTCGAGCAGCCCGGGCGGAAGGTAGTTCGCCAAGTCCGTGACTTTGACTTCGCGGGCCGGGTCTATGCCCTCAATGATGGTGCCGGTGACCTTGCCCTTGCGGGTCAGCATCCCGCTCGCGCGCACGTAAGGTGACAAGGCGACCACGCGCGGGTCGGCCATGACGCGTTGTTCGAGTGCGGGCCAGTCGGCAATCAGGCCACTATCGTTCAGCAGCACCGCATGGGACGACATGCCGAGCACATGGCGTACAACCTCGCGCTCAAAACCGTTCATCACCGATAACACGATAATCAAGGCTGCAACGCCGAGTGCGATGCCGGCGATGGAAACAAACGTAACGAAGGATGCGAAACGGTTGCTGCGTTTGGTCGTGACGTAGCGCAGGGCAATGAACAAGGGAAATGGTTGGAACACGCAGGGCCCGCTGGTTGCGCAAAACTGTCGCGATTATGTCATGCGCGGAGAGGGATGCTGAAAAATTGGGGGGCGCATCACTGCGCCCCCCAAAAAAGTCGCACTTAGAGAGGAGTGGCACGAGACTCTTGGGCAAAGCCGCGGCCTGTTTTGTCTGTTGCAGCATGTATGCCAACACGCGAGTCGCGAATTATCAATCGCTTAGGACGCTGGGCTTGCGCTCATGCGCACTGTCTGTGACCGCGTGGCACAGCGCTGGTGCGCGCAGGCGTGGATTTCAAGGCGCAGTGCGTGCCTCGAGTTCGGTGGCGTGCTGTTCCCAGTGTTGTCCATCAAAAGCGTTGATGCGGACCGCTGCCAGCGTGCGGGTATCGAGACAGCGCAGATTGACGCTGTATCCATCGGGATTTGAACGCGGCACATAAAAACCCTTCACCCCACACTGACGACAGAAGGTGTGACGCGCGATGCCGGTATTGAAGGCGTAGCTGTTCAGCATATCCGCGCCTGCGAGCAGGGTGAAATGCGCGGCAGGCACCAGCAGGTGCAGGTAGGCACTGTTGCGACATATTGAACAATTGCAGTCTTCAACCACCACTTCCGATGGCGCCATCACGCGAAAGCGCACCGCCCCGCAATGACAGGCGCCGTAGTGTTCGTGCAGCGCTGGCGCGCTTGGCTCGGGGGCATCAGCCATCGTGATAGGCAACTTGCTCCAGCACTGCCATCGGTACTGTCTCGGCAACCGACTCGTGGGTTGCGCGCAAATGCACGCGCGCCACGATGCCTTGTTCAAAGGCCTCCAGCCAGCGCGGCAGACACACACACCAGCGGTCGCCGGGCAGTAAGCCCGGGAAGCCCATTTCGAGGCGCGGTGCGAGCAAATCGTTGCCCCGTGCGCGCGAGAACAGCAAAAATTCCTCACTCATCTCGACGCAGATGGTGTGTTCACCGACATCCTCCGCGCAGGTATTGCAGCAGCCGTCGCGGAAATATCCCGTCAGAGGATCCTGCGAGCAGGTTTCAAGGGGCGTGCCGAGCACGTTGCGACTGACAGTCATCGGAAGCCTTCTTATGGAGGTGGGGTGACGCACGGGATGGCGGGAACATTGCCGGGGCAGATCTCCGGCGAGCTGCGTTCCCTGCGTTCCATCAATGTTAGACTCGCATTCCCGTGGCGGGCAAGCCGCAATCGTGTCGATTGTCACGCCCCGCCGTGCAGCGCGATGTGCAGGTCTATGGTGAGATTTTCGCGACTATCATCCCTCGTGTCCGGCCTGCTGCTGGTGTGCGCGCTCGCGATGTCGAGTACGGCACAGGCTGATGAGACCCGTGCGTCGGACTGGTCCTTAACCTCAAGCAGCGGGCAAACAGTCGAGTTCCACCGCGACGCGCGCGGCGCACCGGCTGTACTGTTTTTCTGGGCGAGCTGGTGCCCCCATTGCGGCGCAGCCTTGCCGAGCATGGAAGCGCTGTACCAGGAGTTCGCCCCACGCGGGGTGCACTTCTACGCAATGAATATCTGGGAAGACGGCGATGCGGTCGCCTATTTCAGCCGGCACGGCTACCATCTGCCGCTGTTCCTCGCCGCTGATCTGGTCGCCGAGGACTACGGCGTGGACGGCACGCCGGCGGTGGTCGTGGTGGACTCACAATTGCGAATCGCGGACCTCAATCTCGAGGGCGCTGCGCCGGCAGACATCGCCGCCTCACTGCGGCTTTATCTGAATGCGGCACTCAATCAGAATCTTGACGTCAGGGTCAGATGAAGGGCAGTAACGCGACATCGCTGCCCGCATATCAGTCAGTAATCAAGGGGAGTAATGACCATGTTTGGAAGACCTAAAGCCGTGAGCATGCCGGAGCCGCACGAGGCTTTGCCCGGTCGTCAGATCTCGATGCCGGTACCGGCCCGCCATTTTGTCCTCGGCACCTCGCTGGTTGCACCGTTTCCGGCCGGCTGCGAAGTCGCCTATTTCGGTCTTGGCTGTTTCTGGGGCGCAGAGAAACGCTTCTGGCAGATGCCGGGCGTGTATTCGACCGCGGCGGGTTATGCCGGCGGCCTGACTCCCAATCCCACTTACCAGGAAGTATGCAGCGGCATGACCGGCCACAATGAAGTGGTGATGGTGGTGTTCGATACGGCCAAGGTCGATTACGGCACATTGCTGAAGGCGTTCTGGGAAGCCCACAATCCGACCCAGGGCATGCGCCAGGGCAACGATGTCGGCACGCAATATCGCTCCGGGATCTATTGCACCAGCGACACTCAGCGCCAGCACGCGCAAGCCTCGCTCGATCGTTTCCAGCCTGCGTTGGCGGCGGGGGGTTTCGGCGCCATCACCACCGAAGTGGTCACCGCACCGGATTTCTATTACGCCGAGGAATATCACCAGCAGTATCTGGCCAAAAATCCGGATGGTTATTGCGGACTGGGTGGTACCGGGGTGCGCTGCTCGGACTGAGCGCGCATCTTTTGTAAAGAACAAAAAGATGAGTAACCAGACCTGGAACCCCGACGACTATATTCGTCACGCCAGCTTTGTGGTGGA
>CAMCBY010000306.1 GCA_945873015.1 Klebsiella pneumoniae | reverse complement strand
CGCATCGCGCTTCGCTCGCTGCGCGAATGATGAAGATTCATTGCGGGACAGCACACTAGGGTCTGACCACGTTTGGCGCGCGACTGGCGGATACGAGGCCAGTTGCGCAATCATGGCCTCCCACGTTCACCCATCGGGAGCCCGCCATGCATAACCGCCTGTGCGACATGTTCGGTATCGAAGTGCCGATATTCGCGTTTTCTCACTGTCGCGATGTGGTGGTCGAGGTCTCGCGCGCCGGCGGTTTCGGTGTGCTCGGCATGGCACGTATGAGCCCCACGCGGCTGCGTGAGGAACTGCGCTGGATAGACGAGCACATCGATGGCAAGCCCTATGGCATCGATGTATTGATGCCGACCACCTACAGTGACGCCGGTGAATTGAAGTTCGATGCCGAGCGGCTGTTCCCCGAGGAACACTTGCGTTTTGTGCGCGGTTTGCTCGACAGCGCCGGCGTGCCGCCGCTGCCGGAAGCGGAGCGCGATGCCATTATTCGCGCGCTGCTCAGCGAGTTGTCATTCACGCCCGAAGAAAGCATGGCAATGATCGAGATTGCCATGCAGCATCCGATCAAACTCATCGTCAATGCGCTCGGCTCGCCGCCGGCGGCGCTGGTCGAAGCCGCCCATGCCAGGGGCATCAAGGTCGCGGCGCTGGCCGGCAAGGCCAAACACGCGCTGCGTCACAAACAGCGCGGTTGCGATTTTGTGATCGCGGTGGGCACTGAAGCCGGTGGTCACACCGGTACGATTTCCTCGATGGTGCTGTGGCCAAACGTGGTCGATGCGGTCGCGCCCCTGCCGGTGCTGGGCGCCGGCGGCGTTGGGCGCGGCCGCCAGGTTGCGGCCGCACTGGCACTGGGGTGTGAGGGCGTGTGGTGCGGCTCGGTGTGGTTGCCGAGTGCACAGAGCGAAGTCATGCCCGAAATCAAGGAACGTTTCTACGCCGCTGAAGCCGAGGATGCAGTGCAGACCCGTGCGGTGACCGGCAAACCCTGTCGCACCTTGCGCTCGGCTTTCACCGACGCCTATGAACGCGCCGATGCACCGACTCCACTGCCGGCGCCGCTGCAGAATCTGTTGTGGTGGGGCGAGGGCCGCACGCGGGTCGAGCGGGTGCGGGCACGGGACTTTCTGACCTATCCGGTCGGTCAGATAGTCGGCGACTTCACGGGCCCGAGCTCGGTGCGCGACATCGTGTACGGCATGATGGAAGAGATGCTGGCGTCGCGCGAGCGCCTGAATGAGATGCTCGATTAATCGGGAAGACTGGTCGCAGCGCGGCCGATTTTAAGTAAACTGCGGCCATATCCGTCCTTGCCGAGAACAGCACCATGCCGACCTACGATTACCATTGCGCAGCCAACGGCCGCACCGTCGAAGTCAAACATGCCATGAGCGACAAAGTCCGCACCTGGGGCGAACTGTGTGCGCTGGCCGGTCTGTCGCTGGAAACGACCCCGGCCGAGACGCCGGTCGCCAAACAACTGGCGGCGGCGAGCATCGGCGGCGGCATCAAGGCGCCGAGCGCGCCGGCCCCGAGTGGCGGCGGTTGCGGTGCCGGCGGCTGCGGTCACCGCCACTAAACACCGTCGACGCGCGACGCCCGCCGGCGTTGCTCCAAGCCCGCCAACCAAACACACAAGCCTCGGAGTTCCTATGCACTACCACACCATCACCGAGGCGCGTTCGCTGCCTGGCACTCGCCTGATTCTGACCGCCGGTGTGCCCGGGCCTTGGGGTGAAGCCGCCAAGGCAATATTCAGGATTCGCAAGGTGCCCTATGTGCCGGTCGCCCAGGAAATCGCCGGCAGCAATGATGAACAGATGGCGTGGCTCGGCATCCGTAATGCGCCGGTAGCCGTGCATAACGACGAGCGACCGCGCAGTGGCTGGGCGGAGATCCTGTTCCTCGCCGAGCGTTTAGGCAGTGGTCCGTCACTTATCCCAAACGATGCCGCTGAACGGGCGTTGATGATAGGGCTGTCGTACGAATTGGCCGGTGAGAATGGTCTCGGCTGGAGTCGGCGTCTGAACATTGTCAGCGCGCCGCTGGAAGAAGGGCCTTCATCACCGGCTTACGGTTTCGCCAAATTTTTCGGCGACAACTATGGTTACACCCCAGAGGCTGGTCGCGCCTCGGCGCAGCGCTGCGTCGACATTCTGGCCATGCTCTCGCAGCAGATAGAAAAACAGCAGGCCGCCGGCAAACGTTATCTGGTCGGTGATAGCTTGAGCGCCGCTGATGTGTACTGGGCATGTTTTGCCAACCTGGTTGATCCGCTGCCCAATGAAAGCTGTCCGATGGGCGATGATATCCGCGCCTTGTATGGCAGTGCGTCGGCGCCGATCAAGGCGGCGGTATCGCCGGCCTTGATCGCCCATCGCGATTTTATCTGCCAGACCGCAGTCGGTTTGCCGTTCGAGTTCTGATCCTGTGTAGGTGCGAATGAATTCGCACCTACAAGCATCCATGCCCGCCATCGCACAAAACAGTTGACGCCTGTCGTCTTCGGCAGGCACACTCCGCGCCCCATGAACAAGCCAATGCAAAAAGTACGTCGTCGTCTGCACGCCTCACGAGTGAGGGCTGCGCGCGTCTGTTAGCTATTGCACTGCTAAACGATTCAGACGAAGGCCGCAGCAACCCTGCGGCCTTCGTCGTTTTGGGGCCGAAAAATTTAATCGCCTGCGAAAAGGAGGCCAACGCCATGCAAGCCACCACCACCGAAATGTTCGACGCCATGCAAGCAGTCATGCCGATCACCTCGCGTCCGGCGCTGGCCTTTGTGCGCGGCCGCGGCAGTTGGCTGTGGGATCACGAAGATCGCGCCTACCTCGATTTTGTGCAGGGTTGGGCGGTCAACGCGCTGGGTCATTGCCCGGAGGTGATCTCGCGCGCGCTGAATACGCAGGCTAACACCCTGATCAATTGCAGCCCGGCCTACCACAATCTGCAGGCGGTGCTGTATGCACGCGAGCTCAGTCGGGCGAGTGACATGGACCACGTGTTCCTCGCCAACAGTGGTGCGGAAGCCAACGAGGGCGCCATCAAACTCGCGCGGCGCTGGGGTGCGCTTCATCGCGATGGTGCGTATGAAATCATCACCTTCGAGGGCGCGTTTCATGGCCGCACCCTGGCGACCATGTCGGCTTCGGGCAAACCCGAGTTCGCGGCGCTGTTCGAACCGAAAGTGGCGGGTTTCCCCAAGGCGCGTCTCAACGATCTGGCCTCGGTCGAAGCCTTGATCGGGCCGCGCACCGTGGCGGTGATGCTCGAACCTATCCAGGGTGAGGCCGGTGTGGTCGCGGCCAGTGATACGTTCCTGCGCGAGTTGCGCACCTTGACCGAGGCCCGCGGTCTGCTGCTCATCGTTGATGAGATACAAACCGGCATGGGGCGCACCGGGCGACTGTTTGCCTGTGAACACGCCGGCGTGCGCCCGGATGTGATGACTCTCGGCAAGGGTATCGGTGGCGGTGTGCCGCTCGCGGCGCTGCTTGCGACGCGCGCGGCGAGTTGTTTCGAGCCCGGCGATCAGGGTGGCACCTTCAACGGCAATCCGCTGATGGCGGCGGTCGGCCTGGCAGTGCTCGAACACATCAACGACGCGGCGTTCCTGGCCAATGTGCGCGCGCAATCGGTGTATCTGCGGGCGCGGCTCGAGCGTCTGGCGGTGACACACGGTCTCGGCGCGGTGCGCGGCCGTGGCCTGCTGCTGGCATTGGAGCTTGGCCGCGATTGCGGACCTGAGGTGGTGACGGTCGCGCGCGAGCACGGTCTGTTGATCAACGCGCCGCGCGCACATCTGTTGCGCTTCATGCCGTCATTGACGGTCACGCGGGCCGAAATCGATGACGCGATGGTGCGCCTCGAGGCCACGTTCTGCGAGGTGCTGGCGGCTTGATGGCATGGTGATGCTGCGGGCCGGGCCGCTGCTGGCAGCAGCGGCCCGGCTTCGAGCAGCGATGAGATGCTCGAATCGAGCAGTGTGTATTTGTTTCGCGGCGCATCCTTCCGGATAATCCCTGCTCGGGCCCACGCGCCCGGCGAGAATAACGAGGCCAGCAGCACGGATGTGCCCCGCGACGGGCCGGCCATCCCCAGGGAAAGCTATCGCTTACAAAGATGCGCCGCGCGGCGTGTCGCCGGGTTTACCGCAATGCAGGCCGTCCACACCGATATCGCCCGTTCCCTGGTGCCGTTTGGGCTCGCCAAGACCTTGCTGGTCGAACCGCTGTCACGTGGTTTCTCGGTCAACCGCCTGCAGGGCGGCAATGGCCCACTTGCTTATCGCGCGCTGGCGACCGTCGAAGTCAGCAACATCGAAGTCATCGGCCGGGTCGGCCTGCCCGATCCCAGACTCGGGCTGGCCTGGAGTCGCAGCATGACTTTCTACGGCCGCCGTTTCGATGCGGTGGCGTGTGCCGATCCGCATTACGGTCTGCGCCGCAAACTGGCCGTGCAGTCCGACGCCATGACCCGCCGTCAGATGGCGCGTGATGATCTTTATCCGGTGGTGGGTAGCTACTACGCGGCCTTCCGCAACATCATTCAGGTCAAACGGCGCACACCCTTTGTATTGATGTCGAATACGTTAAGCGCCGCGACCAGTTTCCCGGTGGTATTGCTCGACTGCACCGACCGACAACTCGCCGCGACCCTCGCCACCAGTCTGCGTCTTATCCTGCGCGGTAGTGCGGCGGATGAGGGCGCAAAACGAGAGGGAGATGCGGACACCGGCATCCATGTCGTCGAATTGCCGGCGGAAGACTTCGAGAAATATTTTTCCTGAGTCGCTCGCGCTACGGCGTCAGCGCCTGCACCGCGCCGCACTCCAGCAGCGTCTCAATGTGCTCAGCGCTATAGCCTAATTCCCGCAGTACTTCGAGGCTGTGTTGGCCGAGACGCGGCGCTGCGCTGCCCCATGCCACGGGTTCACCGTCGACCAGCCACGGTAGCCGCACCAGTGGCACACCCTCGGAATCGGCGAAAGTGCGGCGTTCGTGTGCAATATCACTGACCACTGCTTGTTCCAGGCCATAGACGCGCGTCGCCGGCACGCCGGCGGCGGCGAGATGTGTCAGCCAGGTATCGACCGAGGCGCTCATGAACAAGGTATTCAAGGCCTCTTCCAGCGCTGCGCGATGCTGACTGCGGGCGGCGACGGTGGCGAAACGCGCATCCTCACGCAGGGCCGGTGCCTGCAGCACCTCGGTCACCAGCAGCCATAATTTCTGATTGGGCGCGGCCAATAACAATTCACCATCTTGCGCGGTGAAACACTGATAAGGCGCGGCGATGGGGTTGCCTGAGCCGGCGCGCGGCGGACGTTCGCCACTGCTGAGTGCGGTGCTGGCCTGATAGGAGACGAGGTTGAAGCCGGTATCGAC
>CAMCBY010000305.1 GCA_945873015.1 Klebsiella pneumoniae | reverse complement strand
GAGTCCACCATCATGGCGGCGCTCAAGCTCGAGGAAGAGCGTTTTGCTGAAACCCTCGATCACGGCATGCGTATTCTCGATGCCAGCATCGCCGAGATGGCCGACGACACCATCGCCGGTCCGGTGGTGTTCCAGCTCTACGACACGTTTGGTTTCCCGGTCGATCTGACCGCCGACATCGCCCGTGAGCGCGGTTTGAAGGTTGACCACGCCGGTTTTGAGGCCGCCATGCAGGCGCAGCGCGAACGTGCGCGCGCCGCCAGTCATTTCGCCAACGTCGACACCTCCCATGCCATTGATGCCGAGGAACTGTCGCGCATCGGCCGTGAGCAGGTCTTCACCGGCTATGGCACCACCCACGACGATGCCCATGTGGTCGGGCTGTTCGTCGAGGGGCGGGCGGTGCCGGCACTTGCGGCGGGGACATCCGGCGTGGTGATTCTTGACAGCACGCCGTTCTACGCCGAGTCCGGCGGGCAGGTGGGTGATCGCGGTCGGTTGCTGAACGGCAATGGCGTGTTTGAAGTGGCCGATACGCGTAAGCAGGGTGGCCTGTTCCTGCATATGGGCCGCATACAGATGGGCACGCTCGCGATGGGCGACAAACTCAGCGCCGAGGTCGAAGACCCGCGCCGCCAGGCCACGCGTTTGAACCATTCCGCGACCCATCTCATGCACGCCGCGCTGCGCGCGGTGCTCGGCCGCCATGTCGAGCAGAAGGGTTCGCTGGTCGACGCCGAGCGTCTGCGTTTCGACTTTTCCCATCCGCAGGCGGTCAGCCGCGAGGAGTTGACCTCCGTTGAACGTATGGTCAACGCCGAGATTCGCCGTAATCTCGAAGTGCGCGCCGATGTGATGCCCTACAAGGCCGCCATCGACAGCGGCGCGATGGCGCTGTTTGGTGAGAAATACGGCGACGAAGTGCGGGTGCTGCGCATGGGCGAGTTCTCGGTGGAACTGTGTGGCGGCACGCATGTGAGCCGCAGCGGTGACATTGGTGCTTTCAAGATAGTGAGCGAATCGGGGGTCGCCTCGGGTGTGCGCCGTATTGAAGCCGTGACCGGCGATAACGCGGTCAGCTACACACTCGACGCCGAGGCCCGTCTCGAGCGTATTGCCGGGCTGGTGCGGGCCAATGCCGGAGAAATCGAGCCCAAACTCAAGCAGGTCGTGGAACGCAGTCGCGCCCTTGAGAAAGAAATCCAGGATCTGAAAGCCAAACTGGCGGGCGCCTCGGGTCGCGACATCGCGGCCGGGGCCCAGGACATCGGCGGTGCCAAGCTGATTGTGGAGATCATCGAGGGCGCCGACATGAATGCCCTGCGTGCGACCTGCGACAGTTTGAAAGATCGTTTCGAGCGCGCGGTGGTCGTGCTGGCCACGGTTGAGGATGATAAAGTACGGCTGATCGCGGGTGTCACCAAAGCCATGACCGCGACAGTGCACGCGGGCGACCTCATCAATCACGTCGCCCGTCAGGTCGGCGGTAAAGGTGGCGGACGCCCCGATATGGCCCAGGCCGGCGGCACCGACGCCAGCCGGCTCGAAGAGGCAATGCGCTCCGTGACCCCGTGGGTGACGGAACGCGCAGCGAAAAATCCTTGATGTGACACGCGCGGCGCGAACTCGTGATGAGTTCAGCGCCCGACGCGCGCTATTGGGGCCAATCAAGCATGGAAACAGCATGAGCACGATTGTTCAGAAATTCGGCGGCACCTCGGTCGGTGACGTCAAACGCATCGACGCGGTCGCCGAACGCGTGGCCCGCACCCAGCGCGCCGGTAACAAGGTGGTGGTGGTGGTCTCGGCGATGTCCGGCGAAACCGACCGTCTGCTCGGCCTCGCCAAGGCCATCGACCCGCGCATTGGCGGCCGCGAACTCGACGTGCTGCTGTCTACCGGTGAGCAGGTCACCATTGCTCTGCTGTGTATGGCATTGGCCAAACATGGCGTGCCGGCGGTGTCTTACACCGGCGCGCAGGTGCGCATTCTCACCGACAGCGCTTTCAACAAGGCGCGTATCGAAGCCATCGACGAACATCGCGTGCGTGCCGACCTCGATGCCGGGCGGGTGACTGTGGTGGCCGGTTTCCAGGGCGTTGATGAGAACGGCAACATCACCACCCTTGGCCGTGGCGGTTCGGATACCACGGCGGTGGCGCTGGCGGCCGCGCTCAAAGCCGATGAGTGCCAGATTTATACCGACGTCGATGGCGTCTACACCACCGACCCGCGCATCGTGCCGGAGGCACGGCGTCTGGACAGGATCACCTACGAAGAAATGCTCGAGATGGCCAGTCTCGGCGCCAAGGTGCTGCAGATCCGTTCGGTCGAATTCGCGAGCAAATATCAGGTCAATCTGCGTGTTTTGTCGTCTTTCGAAGAAGGCACCGGCACGCTGATCACCACCGAGGAAAACATCATGGAGCAAGCACTCATTTCCGGCGTCACGCTGAACCGCGACGAAGCCCAGATCACGGTGGCCGGTGTCCCGGATCGTCCCGGTATCGCGAGCGGCATTCTGGGCCCGGTGGCGGCCGCCAATGTCGAAGTCGACATGATCGTGCAGAACACCGGCGCCGACGGTACCACCGACTTCACCTTCACCGTGCACCGTAACGACTACGATCGTACGGTGGAAATTCTGGAGAAGGTTGCGGCGGAAATGGGCGCCAAGGGTGTGCGCGGCGACCGCAAGATTGTGAAGATCTCAATTGTCGGTGTAGGCATGCGCTCACATGCCGGCATCGCCAGTCGCATGTTCAAGGCGCTGGCAGATGACGGCATCAATATTCGTATGATTTCAACCTCTGAGATCAAGATCTCGGTAGTTGTTGATGAAAAATACTCTGAACTCGGAGTGCGCATACTGCATGCTGAGTTTGGCCTGGAAAACGCGACCAATATTCACAAAGCCTGACAATAGACGGGGCCGTTAGTACGACGTGCTCCGGGATTTTTTCCTTTCGTCTCGATAGAATTGAATTGTCAGGGAAAGATAGTTGTCTTAATCGGGAGCGTCCGATTTTGGCAAGTCTCGTTAAATAACCGCTAGCGTCGCAGGAGCGCCGTTAAGTCATATGGAGAAACGGTATGTTGATACTGACCAGAAGGGTTGGGGAGTCGTTAATGATTGGTGACAACGTGAATGTCACCGTGCTGGGCATCAAGGGAAACCAGGTTCGTATCGGTGTGAATGCACCGAAAGAAGTCTCGGTACACCGCGAAGAAATCTACCAGCGCATCCAACAGGAAGGCGGCGAAGACCTCGCAAATCAAGCGAAGTAAATCTGCGGAGCGAGTCAACCGATACCAGGAACACGTATCGAAGCTTTGATCGGACAGGTCCCAAGCCCGACCTGACCTTCTCTCCCCAGCCCCGAATTCTCCCGCGCCCGCTATGGCGCCGTCCTATCCCAAACTTCCGACACCAGACCGGCTTGTGACCCGGCCAGGCACGACCACTCGCCCGTGATTTACCGAATTCCGACCAGCGCAGCACAATCAGCCAGCATTGCAACTTTACCCTGCCGGCATGCGCGGTTATCCTGCACACCCCGGAGAGATGGCCGAGCGGCTGAAGGCGCTCCCCTGCTAAGGGAGTATGGGTCAAAAGCCCATCGAGGGTTCGAATCCCTCTCTCTCCGCCAAATACGCAATAAAAACAATTAGTTATATAGTTGTTTTTAATTTACATACCCAAAAACCTACCCAAATAAATTTGCTGGGCACGTGACTGTCCTGCGGCCCTGAACCAGTCAGATCACGCGGGTAAGGTACTCCTCGCCTCAACAGAGAACGCCGCAACGCGTTCGAAACTCCGACCTCTCCGCAACACCCCACCCCCCCAAATCCATTTAGGAGTCCCGCCCTCCACCTGCATACCAATCCGCTCGGTCAACTCCCGAGTTTGGCAAAGCCCCCCCATGCGTTTTGGAAACGCCTACCCCGGGGGTACTTTTTGAAATTTTGAAGTTGTGTGTTGGCACCCGCCCCAGATTAACAAAGGCGACGCGGTTCGAGAGCTAACGGGACCGGCTCACAATGCTGTCGGCGCGCTAGGTGAAAATGGCGCAAATCGACGGCGGCAGATACCAAGCAGTTAAAAACAAGGGCGCTGTGCAACCCCGTTGCTGACAGCAAAACCACGCGGCAACGCTCGACCAATTGCTGTGCGGCCTTTTTTGAACGCGTGACTCGTTTGAGAATGACCCGCTGTCGCGGTGTGACTGTAATCTCGACTGACCGTTTGCCCATACGACCTCCTGCTGCGAAGATCGCCTCAATATGATCTTCACAAGATCAACACGCAAGCGGATTTATATTTCTGCCGAGGACATCTAGTGCGTCAGCTCACACCGTGTGGGGGCTGTTAAATTCCCGACATGGCAACGATCGCTAGCTACCAAGTTCTCCAAAACGCTGACGGGTCCACTACCGAGGTGTTGCTGTGCGAAACTCACTGCACGCACCGCGGCGATCGCAGCGGCACCCGTCAATCTTTTATCCTTAACGGTGCCCCTCGAAAATGCCGGTGGTGCTGCGGTCTCGGTAAGAAAGGTGAAGCTTCGTAACGATAGATGCGAAAACTTGCAGGTTCAAATCGTTGAAATTTCCGCAGTCGATGGATCAGTCGAGCCCAGTTCTCCTACGAAAATGCTCAGTACTCCGAGTACTTTCTGGCGTCACCACGGACCTTGCCTGCTGGATACTTTGCCTGATTGTGTGCAAGCTTTTCTTCAGCCGCGGCAATGAGGTCCACATCTAGCTTATCGGCAAGGCGAATCAAATAGATCAGGACATCAGCCATTTCTTGGCGTACGGCGAGCCGTTTACGATCATCGAGTTCTGCAGGGGCTCCGGTGTTCAGCCATTGGAACGGCTCTAGTAACTCCGCCGCTTCTACGCTCAGCGCCGTCGCCAGGTTTTTGGGCGTATGGAATTGATCCCAGTCCCGTTCCGCCACAAATGCTCGAATTTGGTCACGCAAGGAATTCAAGCTGGCGGCGTCATTGCCATTAGCCACGGTAATGATCCTTCTTAAATTGTTCGATGTCACTAACACAGCCCGACCGATGAATCATGCGATGGCAATTTGCACAGAGCACGGCAAAATCGGTGGCAGGATCCATAGCAACCTTGTTCCCGCTGAGTGATGAAAGGGGTTTTAAATGATGGGCCTCAATGTAGTCTTTGCCGATCTCACCGTATTCTTGTTCGAAGTTTGTGCTGCACACTTGGCAGGTAGGCCCAAGTATTTTTTTCGCGCGCTTGGCCAGTCCAACATTCCGCTCAATGCGCTTATGCATGCGGAATCGTGAAGCGTCCTCGTAGTCAAGATCGGGCGGCTCATCGCCATCAGGCGTGCCCGATGTGTCGCTGTTGTTTTCACCCTGAATAAGGGCCTCATAAAGCCGAAGCATTTCGGCGAGGTCTGCGATCAAC
>CAMCBY010000304.1 GCA_945873015.1 Klebsiella pneumoniae | reverse complement strand
AGCATCTGACCCTCGCCATCGGTGAGAAACGTCTCGGCACGCTGCGACATGTCGCCACGCTACGTTCTTATCTGCGCGCCCAGGCGGTGGACGTGGTGCATGCGCGCTCGCGCCTGCCGGCCTGGATAGGCTATCTCGCCTTGCGCGGGCTGAGTGCCGCGCAACGGCCCGCGTGGCTGACCACCGTGCATGGGCCCTACAGCGTCAATCGTTATTCGCGCATCATGGTCAGCGGCACGCGCGTGATTGCGATCTCGGAATTCATTCGTGGCTATATCAACGGCAACTATCCCGATGTCGATGCCGCGCGTATCACCGTCATCCCGCGCGGTGTCGATCGCGCCCAATATGCCTATGGCTTCCGGCCCGATGACGCTTGGCTGGCGGACTGGCATGAGCGCCATGGCGAACTCGCGGGTCGTGCATTAATAATCCTGCCCGCGCGTCTCACGCGTTGGAAGGGCCAGCTCGATTTTATTGAAGTCATCGCGCTGCTGCGCAAGCGCGGGCTCGCCGTGCATGGTCTGATTGCCGGTGCCGCCCACCCAAAAAAACGTGCGTTCGAGGATGAACTGCGCGCGCGTGTCAGTGCGTTGGGGCTGGAGGGCGATATCAGTTTTCTCGGACAGCGCAGCGATCTGCGCGAGCTGTTGGCGCTGTCGAGTATTGCCTGTTCGCTCACCACCGAACCGGAGGCTTTTGGACGCACGACCATTGAAGCTCTCAGTGTTGGCACGCCGGTGGTCGGTTATGACTACGGTGGTACTGCCGAGATCCTGCGTCGCTGTTATCCGCATGGCCTGGTGCCCAAGGGCGATATCCACGCCGCCGCCGAGCGGATAGCTGAGCTGTTGGCCGCCCCAGCGCCGGTGCCGCGCGAGCATCCCTACACGGTCGAAGCCTTGCAGCGCGATACGCTCGCGGTCTACGCGGCGCTCGCCGCCAAGGGCCGCGAATAGTCGTAACCGAAGTCGTGACGCAGGCAACGACGGCAGACTTCAGCGATAAAGGCGTTCTCGGCCGCGCCGTATTGCGGCACGACTTCATCACCACTCACGCGCACGGCACCCGGTGGACGTTGCGGGTCGTCGCGCGCCGCCATCGCACGTTTATCCGATTGCGCGATGCCATGCGCGAGAGCGGCCGGCGTGAGGCCGAGTTCGAAGTGGCTGGCGACGCGGCTCAAATGTTGTTCTGTGGCGGTCTGCAGGTCTTCATAACGCAGCACCGCGATGCGCTGCGGGACGCGGGCAGCAGCGTCACCCCAACTGTTCAGAAAGCGCAGCGTCCACCAGATATCGCTGTTGTAACCACGCCCGCTGACGTCACCACGCACATACGTGGCGAAATCGACACCATAACGCGCCTGCCATTTCACATAGTTGGAGGCCAGCGAAGCGCGCAGATCGCGCACCAGTATCAGGTAGCGCGGCAGACCAAAACGCTGTTGCATAAAGGCGTAGGTCAGCAGCGGATGCGGCATGCTGTGGCTGCTCAACAGCCGCGGCAGTTGTGGATAGAGCAGCGGGTCTTTCGGTCCGCCGATGATGTCATTGGCGTGGTTGTAGGCCGGCGGCGGTGTGCCGTATTGGTAAGATAGGGCATTGGCGAGCATGAACTTCAGCCAGTGTGTACCGGACTGATGCATGCTCGCTATCTGGCCCACGCAGTGGCGTTGACTCAGCAGCGCGAAGTTGCCGAGATCACGGCGCCAGGCGTGAAAATGAAAGCCGATGATCTGTTGGGATGATACCGTCATGAGCTTGGTCGGGATGCAGGTGTCGGCATTGTGAGCAGGATTCTGGTCATCAAGCTGGGCGCACTGGGCGATGTGGTGATGGCGACGCCGCTGCTCGACGCCATCGCGCGACATCACGCCGATGACCGTCTCGAACTCTTGACGACGCCAGCTTTCGCGCCGCTGTTCGCCGACTGGCCGCGCTATCAGGTCACGAGTTTCGCGCGTCACGGCTGGCGCAATAATCTCGCCGTGCTGGGCTGGCTGCGCGCCGCACGATTTGACCGCATCTACGACCTGCAAGCCAACGATCGCAGCGCCCTGTGGTGCGCATTGTCCGGCACCCGCGAGCGCGTCGGCAACCATAATCGTTTTCCCTATACCCACCATCCGATCGACGCGTGGCGCGGCCAGTGTCATATCTTTGAACGGCTGCGAGCGGTGCTCGCGAGCGCGGGCATCACGGACATCGCCGCGCGGCCCGTGCTGCCCTGTAGCGCGGCGGGGCAGAACAAAGTCGCCAGCTGGTGCCAGGAGCACACTTTCAATCGCAATAATCTGGTGCTGCTGCATGCCGGCGCCAGTGCTGCGCGTACCGAGAAAATCTGGCCGCATTTCGCCGACCTCGCGGTGCGCCTGCTGGAATGTGGATTACATGTCGTATGGCTGGGCGCCGCACCCGATGGCGTGCGTAACCGCGCCTTGGCACGCGTCGGCGGCATCGATGCGACCGGCGTGTTTTCACTGACGGAGCTGGCGGAACTCGGTCGTCACGCGCGTTTTGCCGTCACCAACGACTCCGGTCCGATGCATGTGCTGTCGGCCGCGCAATTGCCGGTGTTCGGGCTGTTTGGTCCGAGCGACTGGCGGCGCAATCACGCGCTCGGTCAGGCCGCGCACGTCATCGCCTGTGTCGATCACGATGCGCGATATGCGGGGCAGCGTGTCGGTGATTGTCTGGCGTCGCTCAGTGTGGACGTGGTGTGGTCACGACTGACTGCCTCTGGCGTGTTGGGCGATGAGCTCGTTGTATAACTCTAGGTAGCGCGCGACCACCACGTCGGTGGTGTAGTGGCCACGGAAACGCGTGAGCGCTGCATCGGCACGCAGGCATGCACTGGCGTAATCGGCGAGGGTGGTCTTGAGTGCGATGAACATCGCTTCGGCGTCGTCGTGGGTCGCAAAACAGGCGCTGCTCGGGTCGAGAATTTCGAGCGGCCCCGCGGTCGGGGTCGTCACTATCGGCACGCCGCAAGCCATCGCCTCCAGCACCACGATACCGAAGGGCTCGTCGTGCGACGGTAACGCGAACACATGGGCATCCTTAAGAAACGCGGCGACGTTGTCTATCCAACCCGCGAAACTCACGCTCTCGCCGAGTCCGAGCTGCACGCTCTGCGCACGCAAGCGCGCCGCCTCGGGGCCATCGCCACCGATCACCAGTCGCGCATCCCATCCCTCGCTGCGCAGCCGGGCAAAAGCACTGATGAGCGCCGCATAGCCCTTCTTCGGCACCAGGCGTCCGGCGCTCTTGATGAGCCACGGCTGGGACGCGCGGCGGGTGATGGTCGCGACCGGCTGAAGGGCCGAAAAATTCGGGATCTGACGTTGACGCTCTGCGCTGACCCCTTGCACGCGCAGATGCTCGGCCTGGGCGGCGGTGGTTGGCACCAGGCAATCGATGTGGCGGTAGTACTTCACATCCACGAGGTTATGGGTCTTGGCGAGACTCGGCAGTGTCAGCGCGTGGGCAGCCTGGCCACCGAGGTGCGCGGCGCGCGCGAGATGCGCCTGCACGACCGCCGGCGCAAAACGTTCAAGCTCGCGGCGCAGCGCACGCGTTGCGAAGAAGTCCCAGTTGCCGTAACAGCGTATGCCGACGCAGTCGATATTGGCGTGGCCACTGAGATGTTTGAGCGCCACACCGCGCGCATCGCCGAGGGCAAGCACCTGGTGGCCGCGCGCAGCCAGCGCCCGGCTGAGGTCGACGAAAAAACGTTCGGCGCCACCGAAACCGCGAGCCAACATGATTTGTGCGATACGCATTCAGGTCTGGCCGGTGGTCTGTTCAAGCAGCGCCTGCAGGGCGAGCCATACCTCGGACGGGCCGAGAGCGGCGAGGTCTTGGTCAGGCGCGAGCACCACATGGGCGTTGGGACCCCACGGCCGGTAGCGTTGTGGGTCGCCGGGCCCGAAGACGGTCAAAGTCGGCGTGCCCATCGCCGCAGCGATATGGCCGAGGCCGGAATCGTTGCCGACGAAGGCGCGTGCACGCGCCAGCAGCGCGGCGGCCGTGTCGAGCGTGGTCTTGCCGGCCGCAACGAGAGTTGGCACGCCTACGTCGGCAAGTGTGGCGATGTCGTCACTGTCCTGCGCAGAACCCAGCAGCATGACGCCATCGAAATGCGGCGCGGCCAATTCAAGCAATGCACGGTAATGTTGTCGAGGCCATTTTTTGCCAGGCCAGTTTGCACCCGGCGCGACTGCCAGCCAACGGCTGCCGGGCAGGTGAGAGAGCATCTGCGTGGCTGCGGCGTGGCTTGCGGCCGCCGGATGGAGGCGGCAGGGGGGCACGCTCGTGCCGGGCAATAGCGGTGCGAGCAGCGCGAAATGTTCTTCCACCGCATGCCGGCCAGGAATGCGTTTGTGCGGTCTGCCCAGGCGCACGTCGGCACGCAACAGGTAACCGAGAATGGGACTGCGCAAGTCGACCACAAGCTGATAACGTCGTTGGCGCAGGGCGCGCAACAGGACGGCGCGCGCCCGCCAACCTGCACGTTTTCGATACAGAAAAATTTCGCCGGTGTACGGCGCCGAGCTCAGCAATGCGGCAGAGCGTGGGTCGGCGAAGATATCGATAAGCGTGCCCGGATGGGCGGCCGCAAGCGCCTCAAACACCGGCGTGGTCATCACTACATCGCCGATGTTGCTGAGCGTAACGACCAATAGACGCGACGGCTCAGCGCTGTGCGCGCGAGCCTCTGGCTGCGGTCGGGGCGCAGGCGGCGAGTTGCTCATTGCCAGACCTTGCGGGTTGCAAGTGCATACACTGATCGGTCGCGGCGTGGGCATGGTGCGTAAACGATGCCGAGCAGCGACTTCATCGCCAGCATTGTATCAAGAGCCTCGGCGTAGGGTCTCGGCACCTTGAGCGCAGAGCAAGGGTGACGGGCCTGGCGGTGCGCTGATAT
Source organism: Klebsiella pneumoniae (assembly GCA_945873015.1). Taxonomy (GTDB): domain Bacteria; phylum Pseudomonadota; class Gammaproteobacteria; genus JADJYF01. Next base: position 521 of record CAMCBY010000304.1, on the reverse strand, counting down.
CGGGCGCGGCCGGGGCGGCAGGGTTATTTGCCGATACAGAAGCGCGAGACGGCGCGTAACTTCTTGCGAATTATCATGATTAGAGCGAGGGTGCGGCGGTTATGGCCGCAATCATGTACGCATTTGCGGGAGGCATCGCCAATTGGACGGGGCTCGTCGGAACCTTAATTCCCGGTGATTTTATGTTTCTCTATGAAGGGATGTCACAAAGGAGTGTCCGCGACTATCCCGCCATCACGGTCTATCGAGAGTTGCTGAATCCAACGGATCAAGTTGTAACTTCCAACTCCAACTGCTGAGCAACAAGATTGTAGAGGTCGACCGTTGATTCAGGCGCTTCAATTGAGACTAAAAGCGAATACCGCGCAACCTTATCGTGCCGTCCTAGTCGTGGGCGCCGGCGCCACCACCCTAAAGCCGGATACACAGCTAAAAGGCCTCTTTGTGCCAACTCAGCTGCCGATCCATGCCAAACGTCGGAATGAAGCGAGCCCCGTCGACGCAATTGGTCTCCCAGAGTC
>CAMCBY010000303.1 GCA_945873015.1 Klebsiella pneumoniae | reverse complement strand
ATCTCCCCCCCCACGTTCCAAACGCAAGAACGATCACGCCGTGCCCGCGCGCCGCGGTGCGCCGCGCATCTATACGCGCAGTGAACACAATATTTCACGCAAGATGATCTCGCCGAGCGCCTTGAAAGTGTTGTATCGCCTCGATGGTGCCGGCTTCCGCGCCTGCCTGGTCGGTGGCGGCGTACGAGATCTATTGCTCGGCCGTGAACCCAAGGATTTTGACGTCGCGACCGACGCCAGCCCGGATCAGGTGCGCGAACTGTTCCGCAACTGTCGTCTGATTGGGCGCCGCTTTCGCCTCGCCCATGTGCGCTTCGGACCGGAGATCATCGAAGTGGCGACCTTTCGCGCCGCCCATGATGACGATGATGGCGACCACGCCGAAATGAGCGACGAGGGTCGTATCCTGCGCGACAACGTCTATGGCGATATCGAAGACGACGTGTGGCGACGCGATTTCACGGTCAACGGCCTGTATTACGACATCCACGATTTCAGCGTCATCGACTATGTCGGCGGCGTCGAAGATCTGGAAAAGGGCGTGTTGCGCGTCATCGGCGACCCCGAGCAACGCTATCGCGAAGACCCGGTGCGCATGTTGCGCGCGGTGCGCTTCGCCGTGAAGCTCGGCTTCAATCTCGACAATGAGTCGCTGCGCGCCCTGCCGCAACTCGCGTCCTTACTCGACGCCATCTCGCCGGCGCGCCTGTTCGACGAGGCATTGAAACTGTTTCACGGCGGTTATGCGCTGCAGACTTTTGAAGCGCTGCGCCACCATCATCTGTTCGAGCACCTGTTCCCGCTGACAGAAGTGGCCCTCAGTCACGAGCGCGACGGCTTTCCCGCCACCCTCATCGGGCGTGCGCTCGACAATACCGATGTGCGTATCGCCGCAGGCAAATCGGTCACGCCGGCATTCCTGCTCGCCGCACTGCTGTGGGACGCCTTTGAAGAGCGCCGCTCTGCCCTCGAGGCCGACGGCATGCCGCCGCTGGAAGCGCTGGGTGTGGCGGCCGATCAGGTCATTGCCAGGCAGGTCGCCCGTCTTGCCGTGCCACGCCGCTTCACGCAGATCACGCGCGACATCTGGGCCATGCAGCCGCGCCTGGTGGATTTGTCGCCCAAACGCGCGCGGCGCGCATTTGAGAATCCGCGTTTCCGCGCCGCCTACGATTTCTTGAAGCTGCGCGCCGAGGCCGGCGATGCCGATGCCGACAGCGCGCACTGGTGGACCGACTTTCAGGACGCCAGCGACGCCGAGCGTGAAGACATGCTTGGCGGCCTGGATGAGCGTCCTGCGGCGGGGGCGCCCAAGCGGCGGCGGCGGCGGAAGCGCCGTCCGTGACCTTATTGGTGACGGCCTATCTCGGGCTCGGCAGCAATCTCGACGACCCGGCGGCGCAGGTAGCGCGCGCCATCGATGCACTCGCCGCGTTGTCCGGCAGCAGCTTGCGCGCAGTCTCGAGTTTCTATCGCAATCCGCCGATGGGGCCCAAGGACCAACCCGACTACGTCAACGCCGTGGTGGCGCTCGAGACCTCGCTCGCGCCGCGCGCGCTGCTCGATGCCATGCAGGCCATAGAACGCAGTCAGGGTCGCGATCGCAGTGGCCAACGCTGGGGACCGCGCACTATCGACCTCGATCTGCTGGTTTACGGCGATAGGCTGATCGCCGAGGATCATCTGACCGTGCCCCATGCCGGCCTCGCCGAACGCGCCTTCGTGCTGGTGCCGCTGGCGGAAATTGCACCGCAGCTTTCGATTCCGGGTCAGCCTGCGCTGACCACTTTGCTCGCCGCTGTTGATTGCGCCAGTGTGGTGCCTATGGCGACACCGTCCCGTTCCCTGCCACGGATATCCTCGACCCGATGATTACCAATTCCGATTTGAAGACGCTTCGTCACACGCTGCGCGAATGGCGTCGTGATGGTCTCACCGTTGCGCTGGTGCCAACCATGGGCAACCTGCACGAGGGGCACATCTCGTTGTTGGCACGTGCTCGTGAGATAGCCGATCGCAGCGTCGTCAGCATCTTCGTCAATCCCATCCAGTTTGGTCGCGGCGAAGATTACGAGCGTTATCCCAGCACTTTGGACGCCGATAGAGCCAAGCTTGAGGCTGCCGGGCTCGACCTCTTGTTCGCGCCAAATCTTGCCGAACTCTATCCGGGCGGCATTGAAGAAGACACTCGCGTCACGGTGCCAGCGTTGTCCGACATTCTGTGCGGTGAATTTCGGCCGGGGCACTTTTCCGGCGTCGCGACCGTGGTCAGCAAGCTGTTCATCAACACCCAGCCAGATTTTGCGCTATTCGGCGAAAAGGATTTCCAACAAGTGATGGTCATTCGCCGCATGGCGCGCGACCTGCTGTTCCCGGTCGAAATCATCGGCATGCCGATCATCCGTGAGGCCGACGGCCTGGCCATGAGTTCGCGCAACAGTTACCTCAAGCCCGAAGAGCGCAAAGTGGCGGCAGGCATTTACACCAGCCTGACGCAGGCGGCCGAGGAACTGCGCAACCAGTCGCAATCCATCACCACGCTCGAGAGCCGCTGCGCGGCCGAATTGAAGGCACTCGGCATGCGTCCGGAATACATCTCGGTGCGCGACGCGACCGATCTGACCCTGCCCAAGGCGGGCTGCCAGGATTTAATCATCCTCGCCGCCGCATGGCTGGGGGGTGCGCGTCTCATCGATAACATTCGCGTCACGCTCGCCAAGCCGCTCACGGCTTGATTGACGTTTCAGGTAGCAGCGGGAAGAACGCAGCATGAGCAAAGGCATCTACATCAAGACCTTTGGCTGTCAGATGAACGAATATGATTCGAGCAAGATGCTAGCCCTGCTCGAGCGCAGCCATGGCTTAAAAACGGTCGCGAGCCCGGAACAGGCGCGTGTGCTGCTGATGAACACCTGTTCGGTGCGCGAGAAGGCCCAGGAAAAGCTGTTTTCCGAGCTCGGCCGCTGGCGACCGCTGAAGGAAGCCGATCCCAGCGTCATTATCGCGGTCGGTGGTTGTGTTGCCAGTCAGGAAGGCGAATTAATCTGGGAGCGGGCGCCGTTCGTCGACGTGGTGTTCGGGCCGCAAACCCTGCATCGCCTGCCGGCCATGATTGCCGAAGTCGAACGTGGCGCGAGCCGCATGATCGATATCTCCTTCCCCGAGATCGAGAAGTTCGACAACCTGCCGCCGGCGCGCGTGGACGGCCCGAGCGCCTTTGTTTCGATCATGGAAGGCTGCAGCAAATACTGCAGCTTCTGCATCGTGCCCTATACCCGCGGCGAGGAATTCAGCCGGCCGTTCGATGATGTCATCACCGAGATTGTCGAACTGGCGGCGAGCGGCGTGCGCGAAGTGGTGCTGCTCGGGCAGAACGTCAACGCCTATCGCGGTGCGACCCACGATGGGCAGGTCGTCGATCTGGCGGCGCTGATCCGTTATGTAGCGGCGATTGATGGGGTCGAGAGGATCCGTTTCACGACCTCTCACCCGCTCGAATTCACACCGCGTCTGATTCAGGTCTACGCCGAAGTGCCGCAACTGGTCAGTCATCTGCATCTGCCGGTACAGAGCGGCGCGGATCGGATCCTCGCGCTCATGAAGCGCGGACACACCACACTCGAATACAAGTCCATCATCCGGCGTCTGCGCGAAGCGCGGCCCGATATTCTGATTTCAACCGATTTCATCGTCGGCTTCCCCGGCGAAACCGACGAGGACTTCGCCCGCACCATGGCCTTCATTGAAGAGATTCGTTTCGATCAGTCGTTCAGCTTCATCTACAGCGCACGGCCCGGCACGCCGGCGGCGGCCCTGCCGGACGATGTCACCCAGGAACAGAAGCTGCACCGTCTCGCTATTCTGCAGCGTCGCATCACCGAGTTCGCCGATGGCTACAACGCCGCCATGGTCGGCACCACCCAACGGGTGCTGGTCACCGGCACAGCACGTAAAGATGCCCGTGAACTCGCCGCGCGCACCGCCCATAACCGCGTGGTGAACTTCGCCGGACCGCACAGCCTGATTGGCGACTTCACCAACGTGCGCGTGAGCGCCGCGCTGCCCAATTCGCTGCGTGGCGAATGGTTGGGCGCGGCACGCGAGGTCAGCGCATGAGCACCGCGACGATTGAAATGGCTCTCGAGCCGGCAGACAACGAGCGCCTCGCCAATCTGTGCGGGCAGTTCGACGAAAACCTGCGGCTGCTCGAGCGCCGCACCGGCGTTGAGATCGGCAACCGCGGCAATCAGTTCAAGCTGGTCGGCGACCATGATGTGCTGGTGGTGACCGAACGCGTCATTCGTCAGCTCTACAGCCTGACCGGCACCCGTTCCATCACGGGTGCCGATGTGCACCTCGAGCTGCGCAACGCCGATATGAGTGGCGATGAGGAGTTCGATGACAGTGCCAGCGCTATCCGCACACGGCGCACCATGGTCAAGGCGCGCGGCATCAATCAGCGGCGCTATCTCGACGCGATACGCGAGTTCGACATCAGCTTCGGTATCGGGCCGGCGGGCACGGGCAAAACCTATCTTGCGGTTGCCAGCGCAGTGGCGGCACTTGATTCCGACTCCGTGCGGCGCATCTGCCTGGTGCGCCCGGCGGTGGAAGCAGGCGAACGACTGGGTTTTCTGCCCGGCGACATGTCGCAGAAGATCGACCCCTATCTGCGCCCCCTGTACGACGCGCTGTATGAAATGCTTGGCTTTGAGCGCGTCGCCAAACTCATCGAGCGCAACATCATCGAAGTCGCGCCGCTCGCATTCATGCGTGGCCGCACCTTGAACGAATCCTTCATCATTCTCGATGAGGCGCAGAACACCACCATCGAACAGATGAAGATGTTCCTGACCCGCATCGGTTTCGGCTCCAAGGCGGTGGTGACCGGCGACGTCACCCAGATTGATCTGCCGCGCGGCCGCACCTCTGGTCTCAAACATGTCATCGACGTGTTGGACGGTGTGGAAGGTATCAGCTTCACGTTCTTCCGTTCCAAGGACGTGGTGCGTCACACTCTGGTCGCGCGCATCCTCGATGCCTACGCCATCCACGAAGCCGATAACGATGGTGACCGCGACGACGAGCGCCGCAACTCGTGAGCGCCATCAGTGCCGTGCGCGTGAACGATCACCACGCTGTCGAAGTCGATCTGGTAGTCCAGATCGAGAGCCGCGCAGCAGGCGTGCCGGAACAGGCGTTCTTCGTAGAATGTGTGCAACGGGCGGCCTGCGCGTTTCGTGCGCGCGTCGAACTGACGCTGCGGGTGGTCGATGAGGCCGAGGGGCGCGCACTCAATCTGCGCTGGCGCGAGCGTGATTACGCGACCAATGTATTATCGTTTGCAGCTGAGGGGCTGGCTGAGATTGCGCCCGATCTGCTGGGCGATATGGTGCTGTGCGCGCCGGTGGTGGCCGCCGAGGCGGACGCCCAGGATAAACCTGCGCTGGCGCATTG
>CAMCBY010000302.1 GCA_945873015.1 Klebsiella pneumoniae | reverse complement strand
CTTGCTCTTTATTTGCCCAATTTTCGCGACCACGTCACCGTCAAAGAACTTGAAGACCTCACCAGTCTGGCCGAAGCGCTCGACTTCGACTCGGTCTGGACGCTCGATCGTATCGTGGTGCCCGAGGCCTCGGATCAGCAGCGCCTGACGCACTCTTTCGGCATGATGGATCAGTTCCCCAAAGCGCTGCCGGTATCGGCCCGCGGTCAGTGGCTGCACGGCATGCCGCTGATCCCGTGGCTGGCGGCCAAGACCAACAAGCTGCGTATTGGCATGAGCATCATCGACACGCCCTATCGCGCGCCGGGTGTGCTGGCCGGCGAGATAGCGACGGTCGATCATCTGTCGAACGGCCGGGTCAACGTTGGTCTCGGTTCGGGTTGGATGCCGGAGGAGTTTGCGGCGGCGAGCGCCACCCACATTTTTCCCAAACGCCATAAACACGTGCGTGAGACCATCGAAGTGTTGCAGGGCATCTGGACCAACGACCTGTTCGAATATCACGGTGAGTTCGCCGATTTCGAACGCTGCGGTTTCGGCGCAAAACCACTGCAAAAACCCTATCCGCCAATTTATTTCAGCGGCCTGAAAGATGCGAAGCGCTCGGCACGCCGCATCACCAAATACAACTTGTCTGGTTGGATCGGCATCCAGGACACGCCTGAAGAAATCGTGCGCTGGCGCAGCGAGATCAAGCGCGAACTCGCCGAGCTCGGCAGTCCGCGGTCACTCGACGATGGTTTCGACATGTGCAGCATGATCTGGTTCGCGATCACTGACGAGCCTACCGACCAGACGCCTAACGGTAAGCTGAGCAATCTGCTGGTCGGCACCGCCGGCCAGATTACCGATAACTTGAAGCGCTACAAAGACGCGGGCATGGACATGCCTCTGCTGTGGCCGCCCTTCAGCGGCGTGCCGGTTTCCAAGACCCTCGACGATATGAAACGACTGGTCGAGGACATCATGCCCAAGGTCAACGCGAGTTGAGGTAAGTACGACTCTGGTGTGCCGTCGTCGGTGGCGCCCGGCAGTGCCGTTGCAGCGCTGCAGCGGCCGACTTCCACAATGACGCTTAACCATCGCTCGCACCCATAAGCATGATGGCATCATGAGAATCGCGGTCCTTGTCCATAGCGCGGTCAGGAACGACGCGCGTATTACCGAAGAGGCGACGTCGTTACGCGCGGCCGGCCACGACGTCGTGATCCACGGTATTGCGCCTTGTGCTGTCTGCGCTTGTGGCTGGCGGTTTCGCTCTCGCGGCGGCCTGGCCCGCACGCCACAGGCTGGCCCGTATGGCCCTGCACCTCGATGATTTTGTCGCCTCACGCTGGCGGCTTGTGGTCAGCAGCGCAGAACGGCCGGTGGCTGACTGTGGTTTGCCGCTCGCGCGCGGTTATCACGACATTGCGCGCGCGCTGTTGCGCAGTGTTGCGTGCGGCGCGGCGCCCGCAAGCAGCGTTACGGCGTGCCAATCGTGTGGGATGCCCATGAGATCTACCAGGATCTCGCGGGTGGTGATGCGGCACGCGCGGCAGAGAATGCCGCCATCATTGCGGCCTGCCAGCGGCATATCGATCACTTTATTACCATCAGCCACAGCATCGCGCGTTTCTATGCCGAGCATTATCCGGCACTGCCGCCGGCCTTGGTGGTAATGAATGCGACCTTGCCTGAAACGGTGCCGGTCTACGACGGTCGGTTGCACGATGCGGCCGGCGTGCCGGCGACGCAGAAGATTCTCTTGTTCCAGGGACGTTTCAGCACCCATCGTGGGCTCGAGCAGCTGGTCGCCGCGGCAGCCACGCTGCGCGCCGAGTGGACGCTGGTGATGATGGGCTGGGGTGGACTTGAAGCGTCGCTGCGCAGCCTCGCCGCTCAACACCTGCGCGATGGTGCGCTCGCGACGGTATTTCTGCCGGGCGTGCCGCAGCGCGAGTTACAGCAGTGGTCCGCCGGCGCAAGCTTGGGGGCAGTGCCCTATGAGAACACCAGTCTCAATCATCTGTACTGCACCCCAAACAAGCTGTGGGAATACCCGAGCGCAGGTGTGCCGATCCTGTGCACGGATTTGCCGGAAATGGCGGCGATGGTCAGCGAGTTTGGCTTCGGCACCTTGTTGCCGCGCAGCTTCGCGGCCGCCGACATCACGCGCGTGGTCAATGCGCTCGATGACGAAACCCTGGCGACCTTGCGTGCGCGCTGCGCGCCCTTTATTGCCAGCAACAACTGGTTGCAATGGTAGCGCGCACTATTGGCGGTCTATCACAATCTTGGGAGCGGGTGCGCAGCGAAGTGACGCACTGACATTCCTACAGATCCGTATCGCCCTTCAACAGCCGTTGCAGGATAGTGCGCTTGAGAATTTCATTGGTGCCGTCGGCGATATTGATGATACGCAGGGTCTGCCAGATCTCCGCCAGCCCGACTTCATTGGTCAGACCCATGCCGCCATGGGCCTGCATGGCGCGATTGACCGCTTCGAGTCCGACTTCCACCGCGTAACATTTGGCCATCGACAATTCCTTGATAGCGCGTTCGCCACGGTCGAGCAGGGTCGCGGCATTGATACCCATAAGATGAGCTGCATGCAATTGCATGGCGCTTTCGGCGAGCGGGAAGGTGATGCCCTGATATTCGGCAATTGCATGTCCGAAAGCCTCGCGCTGCTGCACATAGTTGAGTGCGAGTTCGACCGAGAAGCGGCCGAGACCGATGGCCCGCGCGGCGTTATAGACACGCCCCAGCGACACGCCGAGCAGCGCGGTACCGAAGCCCTGATGCAGTGTGCCGATGAGTTGCGCACGTTCAACGCGAATGTTGTCCAGCACCAGCGCACCTTCGTCACCGCCGGCATGGCCAAAAAGTTTGACCACGCTTTCGACCTGAAAGCCGGGCGCGTCGGTCGGCACCAGAAAAGCCGAGATGCCGCCGCGATGAGCGGCGGCCGCTTCGGCGTCGGTGACGGCGAACACGATGCAGTAATCGGCGTGGGGCGAATTGCTGGTCCACAGTTTGCGGCCGGTGATACGCCAGCCATCGCCGTCCGCGACTGCGCGGGTTTTGATCATGCTGGCATCGGAGCCGGCGCCCGGTTCCGACAGCCCGAAACACATCGAACGCCGCCCGCTCAACAACTCGGGCAGGATACGTTCTCGCACCTCGGCGCTGACATGCTCAAGCACCGCGCTCGCCGCGAATGCCCAATGGCCGATGGTGTAGGGCGCCAGAAACGAACGCGCGCCGCAGGTGTGATAGACCGCCTGCCAGGCGACGAAATAGGCGAGGTGGCCGAGGCCGCCGCCGCCGATGCTGGTCGGTACACACATATTAAAAAAGCCGGCCTCGGCTGATGCCATGCGCACTTCGCGAATGATGTCGTAGACCGCGTCTGCGTAGCGACCATCGGCCGCATAACGCCCGCGATGGTCGTCAATCAGCGCGGCATGACGTTCATGGCGCGGCAGGACCTCGCGTTTGACGAAAGCCGTCACGGCATCGCGAATCGCGAGGATGTCTTCGGGGAGATCAAAGGCATGGCTGCTCATGGTGTGCTCCTTGGTGGCAGGGTGCGCGCCCCGCGCTGTGTTGGGGTTTATGTATTGCGTGCGGCGAAGTACATGGTGGCTGCGCCGCTGACCAGAATCACCAGAATGCCGACGAGACTGTAGACGTCGGGCAACTGATCGAAGAACAGATAACCTGTGGTGGTCGACCAGATCAATTGCATGAACAGCAAGGGCGCGATGAACGATGCATTCGACCACACATACGCACGAATAAGACACCACTGGCTGACCGCACCCAGCACTCCGAGCGCGGCGAGCATCAGCATCTGCTGAGCGCTCAAGCTGTCCGGCCAACCGCCCCAGTAATTCTGCAGTGGCAGCAGCGCGGCCGAGATCACCACGCTGACCGCCGCCGAAATGAACATGGTGGTAAAGGAGTTCTCGCGCTGGGCGAGATGCCGCGTCAGCAGTTGAAAGCTGACATTACACCCCACCGTCAATAACGCGAACACCACGCCGGTCTGATCGAGCTGGCTGTTGGGCCGCACCAGCACCAGCATGCCGAGAAAGCCGATGCCTGCGCCTATCCAGCGCACGCGCGCGACCTGCTCGGTGAGCATGCGCTCGGCCAGCAGCATGACGATGAAAGGCGCAATGAAGTTGATGGCTGTCGCCTCTGCCTGAGGCAGACGGAACAGCGCGGAGAAAAAAAACAAAGTGAAGCCCGCCATCGCCAGGCCGCGCCACAATTGCAGCGCGAGATGGCGAGTGACGAACAACTGGCGACCCATGCGCGGGCCGAGCACCAGCACCATCAGCAGCGCCTGCCCGGCGTGGCGCACCAGGGCGATGAGCGGAATACCCATATCCTCGGACAGGGTCTTGCCGGTCGCGTCGAGCACTGCGAACAAAGTCTGCGCGCCAACCAGCAAGGCCAGCGCGCGCAGGGGCCGAAACGGCATGCTGTGAGGCGTGGTCATGGCGATGACGTCGCGACGCCGAAGCGCCGCGCCGGCTGCAAACGCCTCACTGCCACTGCATGATGAATGATGCGATGTCGTGGATGTCGCGCTCGTCCTGCGCATTCAACGGTGCCGGGAAGGGCTGTGGCATCGGCGCGCGCGGCTTCTTGATGAAGGCCACCAGTTCCTCGAGCGTCATCTTGTGTTTGACCTTGGTCAGATCGATGGGCTGCCAGGTTTTGCCATCGCCGCCGTGGCAAGCGCCACACAGGCCGTAGTACAAATCTCGACCGCGCGTGATGTCGGCCTTCTGCGCAGCGGCTTCGCGCGCCAGCACCGCTTCCGGCAATGCCATCACCACGATGCTCGGTCTGCCGGTGGCGCCGAACAGCGAGCGCGACACATTGCCGGAGGTGAAGGCGACATACTGTTTGCCGTGATTCTCGTAGGTAATCACGCCGCCCGACAGCGAGCCGCCGGTTGCGACGTTTTTCAGCACCTTGCCGGTGTCGCTTTCAAACACGAAAAAATTGCCGGCATTGTCACCGCCCAGCACGATGCCGCCGGCGGTGGGAGTGATGCCGCTCAGCACCGCAGCGTCGGCGTGATATTGCCAGGCGATTTTGCCGGTGTCGGCGTCGAGCGCCGTGAACCAGCCACTCGGCTCGCCGACGCCAGTGAAGCTGCCGCCGTAATTGGCGCCACCGGCGAGCGGTTTGGTGCCGGATTCGCGGCGCATGATTGAACAATAATCAAGGGCACCGACGAACAGGCGATTTCGCTCAGGGTCGAAACCCGGGCCATTCCATTCGACGCCACCGGCCACACCCGGGCATACCTTCACGCCTTCCTCGGTGGGTTGCGGTGCGTTCTCGTCGACGGTGGTGACGGCGGTCTTGGCGACGAGTTTATGGCTGTCGCGCTCGACGATGTGTACGTAGCCATCCTTGCCGCCGGCCGCCACCATCTGTTTGCGCTGGCTGTTGCGATACAACACCGGCGACGCCGCGAGATCATGGTCGAAGCCATCGTTGGGTGCGAGTTGATACCACCACTTGAGCTGGCC
>CAMCBY010000301.1 GCA_945873015.1 Klebsiella pneumoniae | reverse complement strand
CGGCATCACTTTTGTTGAGCCTTTGACCTGGAATTATCACGGCGATACCGACGTGATTCCGCACACGCGCCGCATCCGCTTCAGCGCCACCGGACTTACCGACGCCATTGCCGATGGTCATGGCATGCCGTTGTTCGTCACGACCAAATATCCGGCCAGCAAGGGCGGCCTCAATCCACTCATCGGCGTCAACGTGACTGCCCACGACCCGAACATGCAACTGCAGCCGGAAGTCCTGCTCGAACAGAACCTTGAGCAAGTGCAGCAGGCGTCAAATCAGGCCTTGCAGGTGGTGGAGCCGATAGCGCCGCTGCCGCTTGCAACCTTGCCGGCCGCGCGGGTGGTGTTGAAGGCGGTGGCGGGCAAAGAAGCCAAGGAGCTCAATCGTCTGACGGTGTATGTGCTGGTGGCCGGCAAACTGAGCTTCACCATCATCGCCTCCGACGCCGAGACGGGCGCCGAAGCGATGGATGCGGAACTGGCTGCTTTTATCGATAACCTGGCGGTTGAATGACGGTGCTCAGGCTGGCGTGAACAGATAAGCGCCGAGAATGATCAAGGTCACCGTTGCTACCCACACCTCGGTCACCAGCCGCCACGGCATCGCGCCGCTGGCAAGCTCCATGAAATAGAGAAACACCAGGCGCACTTTGAATGCGGCGATCAGCACCACGGCGACCGTGGCGATCCGCGCCGGCGCGTCTTGCTCAATCAGCGCAAACACCACCAATGTGGCGAGCACCAATGCCAGCCAGGCACGGGTGATGGGCAGGGCGAGCAGGGCGGTCATGGTGAGTGCAGCAGATACAGCATGGGAAACAGCACTATCCACAAGAGGTCGACCATATGCCAATAACAGCCGCTCGATTCAATCCAGACCACGAACTTGTCGTCCATCGCGTCAACGCGGCTCTTGGCCAGGCACACTGCCAGCACCACCATGCCGATCACAAAGTGCAGGAAGTGCAGACCGGTCAGCGCGAAATAGAACATGAAAAAATCGTTGGTCAGCAGGGTGATGCCCGACGAGATTTTGTGCCAGTACTCATACAACTTGGTCACCGCGAACCCGGCGCCGACCAGCATGCCCAAGGTCAGATAACGGCTGACCGCCTGACGTCTGCCCGCGCGTGCGCTGTGCACCGCCAAGGCGACCAGATACGAACTGCTGAGCAGAATGAGGGTGTTGATGACGCCGAGCAGCGGATCAAGTTGCTGACGCGACTGTTCGAACAGCGCGGGTGCCTTGAAGCGCTCGAGCATGAACAATAGAAAGAACAGCGCGAACATGCCGATGTCCGCGCTGATGAAGAACCACAGTCCCTCGTCACCGGCCAGCTTGCGCTGGCCGGTGGAGGCGGCTTGAGTGGCGTTTTGCGCCGCAGCGCTGACTTCAGGCGGATGCACCTACGGCCTTTCCGACGCCGGTCGCGGGGCTGTTGGCGGGCGCAGTTTCGCCACGCGCTTCTGCTTCCAGGCGTTTGATGGCCGAGAACAGATAGGTCGTCACGAATACTATCCAGAAGAACCACACGAAGAATTCAACCCAGAAATTCAGCGTGCCGCTGCGCGCGAAAATGCCGCTCTTGAAAAACGGCATGAGCAGTTCGGCGACAAAACTGAAGCCAACCCAGATGCCGTACCAGGCCAACCATTTTGGCACCAAGGGCACTGCGCGCTGGTCCTTCAGAAAGGCCACCCCCATCGCGATCATCTGCACCGTCGTCACCATGTAGCCCATGTCGATCAAGAGCCAGGCGGTGTCGTAGAGCAACTGCAGGATGGTGTCGTCGAGCGCCTCCGGGCGATAGGCACCGGCGAGCCAGAACACACAGGACACCATGATCGGCACCACGGTCAGGCCGGCGCCCCATAGCGCCAGCGTGGAGAGAATGTTGTTGTCCTTCTCTATGCCGTATTCGATGACCTTGGCTATCGACAGCCCCCACATGAAATACAGCACCGTAAAACTCATCGCCATGCCCATGCCGAGCCGGATCAGATTGGCGTCGGCGCGGAAGTAGTCGCCGATGACTTTGGCCGGCACATCGGGCTGGAAGGGCGGGATGTTGTGGCCCATGAGGCCCCAGAACACGATGAACACAAACAGGAAAACCGGACCGCACCAGGCCAACAGGCGCAGGTATTTCAGGCGCTCTAGCATAAAAATTGCTCCCCTAAGACGGTTTGTGATTGAACATCCACGCACGCCGCGTGCCGCGGGTTTCAACAAGGCCGGCCGTTTTGCGGTCGGTCATCGAGCGAGATAGTAAGCATGCGTACCATAACCGTGCAAGCTTTCTGAACGAGGCGGCGCTGCGGGCTACAATCGGGTGCAGGGCTGACACCGCCAGCGCATCCAGAAACAAACAGGGGGAGACATGGCACAACTCGACGGCACCGCCATCATCGCGCGCAGTCTGAAGCGCCAGGGCGTTGAACATATTTTCGGCGTGATGGGTTTTCCCATCGTCGACCTGGCTCTGATCCTGCAAAGCGAGGGCCTCAATTATTACGGGTTTCGTAACGAACAGTCGGCCAGTTATGCGGCCGGTGCGGTGGGTTTCATGACCGGTCGCCCGGGCGTGTGTCTGACGGTTTCAGGGCCGGGCATGGTGCATGCGGTGGCGGGGTTGTCCAACGCCTGGGCCAATTGCTGGCCGATGCTGCTGGTCAGCGGCGCGCCGGACTCCTATCAGCGTGAGCAAGGCGCATTTCAGGAAGCACCGCAACTCGAAGCGGCGCGTCCATTCGTGAAACTCAGCACCCGTCCCGACTCTTTGGCGCGGGTGCCCGCCTATGTCGAGAAATGTGTACGCACTTCCATGTATGGCCGCCCTGGTGCGGTGTATCTCGACCTGCCCAATGACGTCATTTGCGACAAGCAGGACGAGGACAGCGTGCGTTGGTCGCCGTGCTGTCCGCCCGCGCCGAAGTCGTTGGCCGACCCGCGCGCAATAGACGCCGCTCTCGCAGCGTTACGCAGCGCCAAACGGCCCTTGGTGGTGGTGGGCAAGGGCGCGGCTTACGGGCGCGCCGAGCATGAAGTGCGCGCTTTTCTTGAAGCCGCCCAATTACCGTTTCTGGCCGCGCCGATGGGCAAGGGCGTGATGCCGGATGATCATGTTTTGTCGGTGGCGCCGGCGCGTTCGTTGGCTTTGCAGGAAGCCGACGTCATCTTCCTTCTCGGCGCGCGCTTGAACTGGATCATGCATTTCGGACTGCCGCCGCGTTTTGCACGTGATGTGCGCGTGGTGCAACTCGATATCGCCGCCGAAGAGATAGGCACCAACGTGCCGACCGAAGTCGCGCTGGTTGGTGATGCGCAGGCGGTGATGAAGCAGATGCACGAGGCTTTGCTGGCCGAGCCCTGGCAGTTCGCCGCCGATGGCGACTGGTGGCGTGCATTGCGCGCCAAGATTGCCGAGAACGACGCGCAGGTCAGCGCCATGACCGCCGACGACAGTCTGCCGATGGGTTATTACCGCGTGTTCGGCGAGATCCGTGCGGCTTTACCGCGCGACGCCATCATCGTCAGCGAAGGCGCGAATACGATGGACATCGGGCGCAGCATGATGCCGAACTTCGCGCCACGACAGCGTCTCGATGCCGGCACTTTCGGCACCATGGGTGTGGGGCCAGGTTTTGCGATCGCGGCCGCGGTCACCCATCCCGACAAACGTATATTCTGCATTGAGGGTGATTCAGCCTTCGGCTTCAGCGGCATGGAAGTCGAAACCGCGTGTCGTTATCGGCTGCCGATTACCTTCATCGTCATCAACAATAATGGCATCGGTTCCGGCGAAACGGTGTTGAGTGAGCCGATACCACCTAACACCTACACGCCCAACGCGCGTTACGACCGCGTCATCGAAGCTTTTGGTGGACGCGGATTTTTTGTCCACACACCACAAGAGCTGCGCACGGCGCTCAGCGAAGCGGCGCATGAAACCAGGCCGACGCTTATCAACGTGATGATTAATCCGCAGTCAACGCGCAAGCCGCAGAAGTTCGACTGGCTGACGCGCTGACAGATCTTGTAGGTGCGAATTTATTCGCACATTAAAGCCCACACAGAAGCGCGCCATTCGGGTCTTAATGTGCGAATGAATTCGCATCTACAGCGCTTCGAGGGCGGCGTAGCGTTCGACCACCGCCTCGAGGTCGGCGATTAATTCGAGGGCCGCCGGCGGCAGTGTTCTGTCGACCAGCGTGCCAATCAGCATCGGCAGCACCAGCAGGCGTGCCTGCGCCGGCGGCAGATGCAATGGTACAAAGGCGCCGTTCGCCACTTCGGCATGCAGCATGGCGGTGGTCGCGAAGCCGACCGCGTCGGTCTCGCGCACGATTGCACGCACCACACCAAAATCGTTGACGATCACGGCTGCGTCGCGGCGCGCATCGTTGCCGGCCTCGTTGCGCAGCTCGTCGCCGATACGACGGATGAACCAGCGCGGCCCAGGCCCCTGCACGATGGGATAGGCCATGATGTGAGCGAGGCTGTGGCGCTCGCCATTGGCGAGGGGATGTCCGGGTCTGACGAAGGGCAGGGCGTGAATCATGCCTATCTCGCGTAACTCAAGGCCGGCGGTCGGTACGTCGGGGCGCACGCCAAAAAAGAAATCGATACGTTTATCGCGCAGCTCCTGAGCAAGAGAGCCCGAATCGAGCGCCTGCACACGGAAACGCAGGCTCGGATAACGCCGCAGTCCGCTCGCGATGGATTCGGTGAGATAAGGTTCGATGAGGCCGGCCTCGGCACCGATGGCGAGGCGACCGATGGCCGACCCCTTGATTAGACCAATTTCGCGATGTGCCTCGTCGAGCAGGCGCAGCGCCTGCGCGGCGGCATCGATCACCACGCGGCCATACACAGTCGGATGGGAGCCGCGGCGGTCGCGCTCGAACAGCGGCGCGCCGTAGGCGGCCTCAAGGCGCGTGATCACGTCGCTGAGCGTCGATTGAGAAATGCCCAGGGCATCGGCGGCGCGGCGCATATTGCCGGCGTAAGCGAGTTCGGTCAGCACTTCGAGTTCTTCACGGTGATTCATGGCGAGGCTCCGTGCAGGGCAAAACCTGAGCTGGATCTAGTTTGACCGGATTGGCGAACGTATTGAGTCTATTATCCGGTTTTACGAACGGCAATCATTGGTGCCAGACTTGCCCGCCATACCGAGGCTTCCATCATCCGGACCTCGCCGCGCCCACCAAGAGGCGTACACCGGTGCCGGTCGCGCAGACCGAATGCCGGCCCCAACGCACTACTGAGAGGAGAGGACGTCATGGCTCAATTCGACACCCTGATTCAGAACGGCACCATCATCGACGGCACGCGCGCTCCGCGCTTCACCGGCGACTTGGGCATACGCGACGGCAAAGTGGTGGCGATTTCGCGCACGCCACTCAGCGCCGGCGATGCCAAACAGGTCATCGACGCCAAAGGTCTGGTGGTCGCGCCAGGTTTCATCGATCTGCACACCCATTACGATGCGCAAATCCAGTGGGACCCTTACTGCACGCTGTCCGGCTGGCACGGCGTGACCTCGCTGGTGCTCGGTAAC
>CAMCBY010000300.1 GCA_945873015.1 Klebsiella pneumoniae | reverse complement strand
AGCGGCGTCAACAGATGCCCACCGTTGCCATGCAGATTCGATCCCATGCGGCGTTGACCGGTAGGTGCGAGCGCTGCCAGTTCGTCGCGCAGCTTGCCGGTGTCGTCCAACAGTTCTTCGATGCGGTAACTCTTTAACCAGCTCTCCAGCGCGGCGAGATGGTCTGCGCGCGAAAAATCATTGATCGGCACCTGGTGTGAACGCCAGCTACCTTCTACCGGCAGACCATCGACGCTGACCGGGCCGGTCCAGCCCTTGGGCGTACGCAGCACGATCATCGGCCAGCGCGGACGATCGTCGACGGCCATCGCGCCGGGTTGTCGCGCCGCGTGCTGAATCTGTTGGATCTTTTTCAGTACTTCATCGAGCGTCGACGCCAGCAAGGTATGTATCGCCAGCGGGTCATCGCCTTCGACAAAATAGGGCTCGTGGCCATAACCACGCATCAGCATTTCGAGTTCCTCGCGGCTGATACGCGCGAGCAAGGTCGGGTTGGCAATCTTGTAGCCGTTCAGGTGCAGCACCGGCAGCACCGCGCCGTCGCGGGCCGGGTTCAAGAATTTGTTGGAGTGCCAACTGGTGGCGAGCGCGCCGGTTTCGGCTTCGCCATCGCCGACTACACAGGTGACGATGAGGGACGGATTGTCAAAGGCCGCGCCATAGGCGTGCGCGAGTGAATAACCGAGCTCGCCGCCTTCGTGGATGGAACCTGGCGTATCGGCTGATACATGGCTCGGAATGCCGCCGGGCCACGAGAACTGACGGAACAGGCGCTGTATGCCGTGGTGGCTTTGTTCAATGGCGGGGTAATGCTCGGTGTAAGAGCCTTCCAGATAACTGTGCGCGACCAGGCCCGGACCGCCGTGTCCCGGCCCGGTCACGAAAATCATGTTCAAGTCGTGCTGTTTGATGAGGCGATTGCAATGCACGTAGAGCAGGTTCAGGCCCGGTGTCGTGCCCCAGTGCCCGAGCAGGCGGGGTTTGATGTCAGTACGGCGGAGCGGCTCACGCAGCAGGGGGTTGTCCTTGAGATAGATTTGACCGACCGAAAGATAATTCGCGGCGCGCCAATAGGCATGCAGCAAGTCTATCTGTTGTGCGCTTAAGGGCTCTGACATGGTGTTACTCGTGGCTTAAGAGAGTCGGGCGTGGACCGCGCAGGTGCGTATTTTTTGGGTGTAGGTCTGAAACTAAAAACATTGTGGGTCAGACTTCAGTCTGACACTGACGTGACGACCTCCCGCCGCCAATCGCCGGCGAATGTCAGACTGAAGTCTGACCCACAGAAGATCAAATGGCGACGCTCTGTTCGAGACCTGCACCGAATCTAGTCGCGCACGCATACCCAGAGCGAAACGTCGAATGGGTTTTCTAATGTGCGAATGAATTCGTACCTGCAGAGGAATCATAGCGTCTGCGGGTAGCACACTACGTGTGCCGACGCACCGACGCTGGTGCACGCACCATCTAACGTTCGCCCATCGAGTACTACCTCCCTCCGAAACGGAGCGCTCTGCCGACAAACCCGTCGGCGCATTCGCGTGGTTGCTACGGAGCGCCACCGTGGGCAGGTAACTCCACGATTTCTTCATTACCGCGGCTCTGTCGCGGGTTCCAGTTCCCCGGTGTAAGCCCCGACGGCCGGAACCTCCAAACATTTACGCGGGACGGAGTTTATGTGCATGAACAAGTCATTATTCGCAGTTTCACTGGTGGCGATGGGCCATCTTGCCGTTGTGCAGGCCGAAGGCATGCCGCCCTTCACCCTCGATCCGGGTCCTCATGCCGGTAACTACGAAGCGACCTTGACCGGAACGGGGCAGTCTGATTCCAGTTTTGATCGATCGAACTTCGGTGTGACCGGTTCGCTCGGCTACTACTACACCAAGAACTGGTTGTTCAGCGTCAAACAGGGCCTGCAGGCCAATGACAATGGCGATCACACCCTGATCAATGCGCGCACCGTCTTTCAGGGCGCTTATCAGTGGGACATGGCCAAGTGGCAGCCCTATGTTGGCTTGAATATCGGCGGTGTGTATGGCGCTGGTATTTCTGATGAAGCGTTGTTCGGACCGGAAGTCGGCGTGAAGTATTACGTCAACGAAAGCACCTTCATCTTCGCCAACATGGCCTATGAGGTGCCGATTGACCAATGCTGCAACGACGGCAACATCCCCTATTCGATGGGTGTCGGCTTCAACTTCTAAGCTGGTCGAATCTTCTCGCTGATTCTGTCCGGTCGTGCGCAGCAATGCGGCGACCGGCGACCCGCCCTCAAGGAGCATACTCCCAATGAAACATCTCACTCCCCCCGGCACGGCTTTGGCCGCCGCCATTTTTTTAGCGCTGCACACGCCGTTGGCAAGCGCCGAGACCGATGTACCTGCCGCCGGAATGCATGTATTCGAGCAGTCGCTGGCGAGCGACTACCAGGCCTTATCGGCGGCTGAAGCGGCGCAGGGCGATAACCGTGACGCGGCCACTTATGCGGCGCGCGCGGCAGCTGCTACTGCCGGTCAAGCGACTGCGCCCGACGAAATTGAGCTGCGTCGGGCCTTCCTCAAGGACCGTTATGTGCAAGAACTCAGCACAGCGCGCGGGCGCCTGCTGGACGCTCTGGCAAAGACCGCGCGCAACGATGCACCGGCCGCCACCGCGCGCGCGCAGAGTTCGTTCGACTGCTGGTTGGAACAGGCCAGCGAGGACTTGCAGCCCGACGATATCGAAGCGTGCAAGCAGTCCTTCATGACCGCCATGAACACGGTCGAGGCGAGCCCGCAACCGGTGGCGGATGTGCCGGCGCCGATACCGGCACCGACACCGGCTCCTGCGCCGGCCCACGTCGCCAAGGTCAATGACACCTATCGTGTGTATTTCCCCTTTGACAGCTCCGAACTCGACGCCGCGGCGATGGCCGTGCTGGAACAGGTCAAGACCGATATCAGCAGTGGCGAACCCTACCGTCTGAATGTCAGTGGTCATGCCAGTTCGATCGGTGCTGCGGACTACAACATGCGTCTGTCGCAGCGCCGTGCCAATGCGGTCAAAGCGGCGCTCGACGGCATGCAGATGAATGTCGAGAGCATCAACACCGAAGCGCGTGGTGAGGGCGACCAACTGGTCGAGACCGCTGACGGTGTACGCGAACCGCGCAATCGTCAGGCCTTCATCACCATTCTGCCGTAGTGCGTGGTCCCATGACGGGACCGCCGTGCTGAACTGAACACGCTGCCGCAGTCATTCAGACTGCGGCATTTTTTTGCGTCGATTGCCGCAGCACAAATTTTTCCAACTGTTATGCGTTGCGTCGCACCGACCCGCCTCGCGGCGTAGCGCAGGATGATTTCTGCGCCGACCCGCATGACTGCATGTGCCGCGACGCAGGAATTTTTATATCCACAGTCGAGGAAGCAACCGTGAACAAAGATCAAGTCAAAGGCAACGTCAAAGAAATCAAAGGCAACGTCAAGGAAGCGGCTGGCAATCTGGTCGGCAACGACAAGCTGAAAGCGAAGGGTCAGATCGACCAGGCCGCCGGCAAAGCACAGAGCGCCTATGGCGACCTCAAGGAAGCGCTCGAAGATAAAAAATAGTGCAGTAGCTGACGTCGCGCTCGCCTCGAACGATACGGCAGCGCGGCGTCGTTGCGCGCCAGCACGCGCTCTACTCATCGCCAACCCGACGGAGATCTCTATGACTAAACCGCGCGTTCCGAATACCAAGGCGAAAACTTTCGGCCAGGCGCCAGAAGCGGGAAACCGGCCGAATATGCCTTCTTCGCGCCGGCCGCCAACTCAACCACGGCCGCCCCTGGCACCCGACGGCACCCGTCAGGTGCCGTTTGATGAGGCGGTCACCGAGCCGCGCGTGCCATTCGCGCGCCGTCATTCCAGCGAGCCCCCGACCGAGTCAGCCAAGGGCGATGACGATGCGATGAATCAGCCGCAAACGGTCGTTCCTGGCTAGTGCAATTGCAGGATGCGCCGGATCGGAATGCGCAGTACCAAACAGTCGTCACACTTCAATATCGAGTAACAGCATGACCAAACATTTAAAACAACTCGCTCTCGCATCCTCCGTGGCACTGGCCGTGGCCAGCAGCGCAGCTTTCGGCGCGGCTCTGCCGGGTTCGCAGGATGTCATCGATGCGCGCCAGGAAACGCAGATCTGGACGACCTACGCCTTGAGTCCACACTTGCGTGCTAATGACCTGCAGGTCTCGGTACATCAGGGCAAGGCAACCCTGACCGGCAGCGTCGAAGAGGGCGTCAACAAAGAGCTGGCCGAAGAAATTGCGCTCGGCGTGACGGGTGTGAAGGCGGTCGAAAACAACATCGAGGTGGCGAAAGACTATGTCGCGCCCGATACCTCTCTTTCACGCAGCTATGGCGAGACTATTGACGACAGCACCATCACTGCGGTCGTGAAATCAAAACTGGCGTGGAGCAAGTACACCAATGGACTCACCACCAAGGTCGTGACCAAGTCCGGCCATGTGACATTGAGCGGCAGCGCCGACAGTGCACCAAGCCGCGATCTCGCGGGCCGGCTCGCACAGAATTCGCGCGGTGTGGTCGCGGTCGATAATCAACTGGTGATCGGGAGTGCCAAACCATCGCTGGCCACGGATGCGCAGCAGTCCATGCACGAGGCCGGCGACGAAGTGGCGGACGCGTGGATCACGACCAAAATCAAATCGACGTTTCTGTACTCGAATAATGTTGATGGTCGAGATATCGCCGTCACGACCAGCGCGGGAGTGGTGACCTTGAGCGGCACGGTTGATAGCGGCGTTGAGCGTGCACTGGCCATCGAGTTGGCGAAAAACGTGCGCGGCGTGCTCAGTGTGACGGCGAGCGGCCTGGTTATCTGAGTGTGTGCGCTTGGCTGCCAAACGCACCCCGTCGCGGCGCTTTTCTTTGGGTCGGACCAAGATCCCTGCCGCGCGCCCATGAGTCAGGACTCGATATGAAGGACGCCCTGACCAAACCACGGCGCGACTCCTTGCCTTCGGCCAGGCTGGGTACTTTGATTCTGGGTTTGCGCAAGCCATTGTTGTTGACCGGCGCGCTCTGTATGAGCCTAGGCTTTTCAGCATCGGCATTGCCGCCCGCTCAAAACGAACCGTCGGCGAATGCTGAAGCCGACTGGGATGTGAGACGCGACCTGCATGCCTGTGCCCATCTCACAGGTCAGCCGGCGCGCATGTGTGCTGCTTACGCCAAAGCCCGTCGGAACGCGGAGCGCGAGGTGCGGTCCGTGCCGGCCAGGGCCTATTGGCGCGAAGAGGCCCGGCTACGACGCGCCGACATGAAATACGCGGCGACGTTGCGCCGCTGCGCCTACGTCGTCACGGGTCGGCAGGCCGTGTGCCGCGACGCTGCCAAAACGGAAATCGTCCAACTCTGGAATGAACTCAGTCGCGCAGGCGTGCGTGCCGATGCGGAACGCAAGGCCGCCCGCATCGCGGATGTGGCGCACCCGACACCGCGCGCATCGTCTCCTTTTTATGGCTCTCAATGACCCTGTTGTTCAGAAGGAACTCTGTATGAATACTTTTATCTCCGTCACGCTGGCGTGCACTGTGCTGCTC
>CAMCBY010000299.1 GCA_945873015.1 Klebsiella pneumoniae | reverse complement strand
GTGCCGTTGACCAGCAATGCATCGCGCAGCGGCAGGCCGGTAGACGCACCAAAAACCGGCGATTCGCCCACACCGCCCACATCGCCAAGGCTGCGCGCGGCGCCGAGTACCTGCGCGGCATAGGGCTGCCGATGGCTCGCCAGCGCAATACCAAGGGCGTCGAGGATGCACAACTTGGCGTGCGCAATGACTGCCGGCGGCGGTGAGTCGGCGCGATAATCGGCGGCAAACGCCGCAATACTTTCGGTGACGGTCGACATGGATGCGGGGTGATTGAGCAGCGCACTGGAAGTTCGGCATGATCGCAGCCCCGCGCGGCGGGATCAACGACACCCACGAAGGATGAGTTTGAAATCATATACGTCTATTGCACTGCTGTTGCTCAGTCTGTGTGCGCCCGCGGTCCTGGCCGTCGACGGCAGTGCCGACGACTGGGCCGACATCATCCAGCTCGAACTCGCCCAAGGGCAGCCGATGCCCTTGTTGTCGGTTTATTACGATCAGCTCAATCGTGATTCGGCCTACGACATCCAGCACGCGCTGGTGATCCACGAGCTGCGCAAGAAGCGCAGCATCGGCGGCTTTAAGGCCGGTTTCACCAATGTCGCACTGCGCACCCGCTTCCATTACAAAGAGCCGATTTCCGGTGTGCTGTTTGCCGATGGGGCGTTCAAAAATGGCGCCGAGATCGACGGCGGGCTGTTCAAGAAGCCGATGCTGGAAGTGGAAATCGGTTATGTGCTGCGTTCACCCATCACGCGCAAACTGCATTCGGTGGCGGATCTGAAAACCTATATCCGCCACGCTTTGCCGGTGGTCGAGATTCCCGATCTCAACTACGCCAATGTGGGCGGCTTGAATGCCTATGACATCATCGCCACCAATGTCTCTGCCAGCCATTACGTGATGGGCGAACCCTTGCTGCTGAAGGATCTCGCGGAAGTCAATGGCATGCGCGTGGCGCTGTATCGCGATGAGCAGGTCATCGACACTGGCGCGGCCAGCGATGCGCTCGGCAATCAACTCGAAGCGTTGCTGTGGCTGGTCAACGATGCCTTTTCCCACGGCTGGCATCTGCAGTCCGGCCAGCTTTTGATCACCGGCACCCTCGGCAAAATGAATCCCGCCGCGCCGGGCAGCTACCGTGCCGACTATGGGCTTGGGCGGACCTTGAGTTTTGTGCTCAAGCCCGCTGCGCCCGCGCCTCAAGCCCAGCCGAAATAATCAGCCAGCGCGAGTATCGCGCAGCCGCTGGCGAGACCGGCTGCGCTGTAGCTTAAGTTCCAGCGCAAAAAGCGCGTGCTGGGGATGCCGAAGCGACCCTGCATGGCGAGGGTGGTGCCGGACACCGGCGAGGTGCCCAAGGTGATGGCCCACGCCATCAGCACCACCGCCGCCAGCACATCGGGCGCGTCGAGTTGGGCGGGGAACAGGCTCGCCAGAGTCGCCACGCTGATGACCGGGTGGATGCCGCACAGCGTGACCACCACCAGCAGACACAGCAGCGGCACGCCGGCCAAGGCATCGGCAGGGTTGACCACCCATGGTAAGGGGTGACTCGCGGCAAAGGCACCGATGCCGGCCGCCAGCACCGTCGCACCGATAAACAAGGCGAACTCGCCGCCCATGCGCGGTAGCTCGCGATCGATGTGATGCCATAGCAGGCGACGGGTCTCGGCCCACGGCTTGCCAAGGCGCAGCACCGCCACGCAACAGAACACCGCGACCACGATAATGGTCAGCACCGACCAGACTGTGGTCAGGCTGTAAATGCCGAGCACCAGCGCGCAGAGTGTCGCCGGCGCGGTCAGGGCTTCGCGATGCAGCGGAAAACCGACAAAATCTTCGATGTGCGGCGTGCGACGCAGGTCCCAGGCAGCATAGGCCAGGAGGCTGACCGCCAGCAGCACATTGAGCTTCACCACATGGGGCACGTTGACCTGCGGTACGTAGTGCAGCACCACCGCCATCGAAGCAAAGAGCGGCGACCAGCAGGCCGCGGCGACAAAGGCGCGACTGACGACCTTGGCCTGCAGTGGCGTCAGCGAGCCATCGTGGCTCGTGCGCTGGCCGACCACAAAGACCGCCGAAATATTGATGATGGCGCCGAACAGGTGCACCGCCAGCAAGGTCGGCAGCAGCGCCTTGGCGCCACGCGGTAGCTGTTCACCCGCATGGGCGCCGCTGCGCGCCACCAGACGCAGAAAAGACACTGTCGCCAGCATCGCGAGGATTGCCTGGTTGCCCTCGAGCAAGGCCGCCCAGCCGCGCAATGCGCCCTGCGGCAACGCGCTGGCGAGTCCGGCCACCCCAATGGCCACCATGATCGCAACCTGGACCTTCTGAAAGCGCGCGATTGATGGCGCCAGCAACGCACCGACCATCCACACGCACAACCCGGCTGGCCACCCCGGGAAGCGCCCTGCGCTAACGCCACTCAGGGTCGACAACAAGATCATGAGACATACGAGCAGGCCGACGCCGCGCCGGCGCTGGGCGGCCAGCGGCTTCATTGCGTGGATTTCATGGTCCAGCCGCAGGCGGGTGTCGCTTCAATGCAAACCCATATCGCGCACCACGGTGGCGGCAATTTCCTCAATCGAAATGCTGGTGGTGTCGATGTATTGAATGTTTTCGGTGCGAAACATGGCCTCGGCCATCGCGATCTCGGCGCGACACCGCACCAGGGTCGAATAATCACCAGTAGGGCGCCGTTCGCGGCGAATGCGGCTCAATTGCTCCGGGGCGATGGTCAGGCCATAGAGCTTGTCACGGCAGGGCTGCAGAATTTTGGGCAGTTTGATCGAATCAAAATCGTCGTCGGTCAGCGGGTAGTTGGCGGTTTTGAGCGAATAGTGCATGGCCAGATACAGGCAGGTCGGGGTTTTGCCGCTACGCGATACTCCGAGCAGCACCAGGTCGGCTTCCTTGAGGTCGCGCGGCGACAATCCGTCGTCGTGACTCAAGGTGTAGTTCAGAGCCTGCATACGTTTGTCGTAGGCGCCGGAGTCGAATACGCCGTGCATGCGTCCGGCGGTATGGGACGACTGACAACCCAATGCGGCCTCAAGCGGCGCAATGAAGGTGCCGAACAAGTCAAAAAAGTGCGGGCTGCTGGTCGCCACTATCTGTTGGATGGTGGGGTCGGTCAGGGTGCTGAACACCAGCGGTGCGATGGCATCTTCCTGGGCCGCACGCGCAATGGTGGCGACTGCCGCGCGGGCCGCGAGTTCGTTGGTGATGAACGGAATGTTGGTGCGTTTGAAGTCGATGTCCGGGAATTGTGTGAGCAGACTGGCGCCCAAGGTTTCGGCCGTGATGCCGGTCCGGTCGGAGACGAAAAATGCGCGGCGGTTCATAGGTTTCGGCGGGACCAGTGTGTCGGTTACAATCTTTAGTCCCCGCCGGCGGCGGGGGTTGGCGCCTGCGCGAGCAGTCGAGTATCGAGTCTAATCAATCGAAGAAGCAATGAACGATTATATCGTCTCTCTCAAGGACGTCGGCATGCACGATGTCGATAAGGTGGGTGGCAAGAATGCCTCGTTAGGCGAAATGATTCGCCACCTCGATGCGGCCGGCGTGCGTGTGCCGGGCGGCTTCGCGACCACCGCCCAGGCGTTCCGCGATTTCCTGGCCCACGAGGGGCTCGACAAGCGTATCCAGCAACGGCTGGCAGCCTTGAATATCGACGATGTGCCGGCGCTGACCAAGGCCGGTCGCGAGATTCGCTCATGGATAGTTGAGACGCCGCTGCCGGTCAAACTGCAGAATGCCATCGAGAAGGCCTATGCCGACATGACCGCCGCTGCCGGCGGTCAATTTTCGGTGGCGGTGCGTTCATCGGCGACCGCTGAAGACCTGCCAGAGGCCTCGTTTGCCGGCCAGCAGGAGACCTTTCTCAATGTCGTCGGTCTCGACGACGTCACGCACAAGATTCGCGAGGTGTTTGCCTCGCTGTTCAACGACCGCGCGATCTCCTACCGCGTGCACCAGGGCTATGACCATCATTCGGTGGCTTTGTCGGCCGGCATCCAGCGCATGGTGCGCAGCGACATCGGCGCCAGTGGCGTGATGTTTACGCTCGACACCGAGTCCGGCTTTCGCGACGTGGTGTTCATCACCTCGAGCTATGGCCTCGGCGAAATGGTGGTGCAGGGCGCAGTCAATCCCGACGAATTCTATGTCTATAAACCGTCGCTGGCGGCTGCGAAACGCGGCATCCTGCGCCGTAACCTCGGCAGTAAACATCTGCAGATGGTGTATGCCCCGCCCGGCAGTCAACAAGGCCACAACGTCATTACCGAGGAAGTGAGCGAGGTTCGCCGTCAGCGTTTCTCGATCAATGACACGGAAATCGAAGAACTGGGCCGTATCGCGATGTCGATCGAGGCCCATTATGGCCGACCGATGGATATCGAATGGGCGCGCGACGGACAGGATGGCCAGCTCTATATCGTGCAGGCGCGACCGGAGACCGTGCAGAGCCGCAACGGCCAGATCATCGAGCGCTTCGAATTGAAGGAAGAGGGCGAGGTGCTGGCCGAGGGCCGCTCCATCGGCCAGAAGATCGGTTCCGGACGGGCGCGAGTGATCGCGAGCGTCGATCAGATGGACAGCCTGCAACCGGGCGATGTGCTGATCACCGACATGACCGATCCCGATTGGGAGCCGGTCATGAAACGCGCGGCCGCGATTGTCACCAATCGCGGTGGCCGCACCTGCCATGCCGCCATCATCGCGCGTGAACTCGGCGTGCCGGCCATCGTCGGCTGTGGTGATGCCACGGAACGCGTGACCGACGGCGATGTGGTGACGGTGTCCTGCGCCGGCGGCGATACCGGGTTTGTCTATCGCGGTGCGCTGGCGTTTACGCGCGACGAGATAGCGCTCAACGCCATGCCCGATCTCAAGGTCAAGATCATGATGAACGTCGGCAATCCGGATCGCGCGTTCGCGTTCGCGAGCCTGCCTCATCGTGGCGTCGGTCTGGCGCGACTTGAGTTCATCATCAACCGCATGATCGGCATCCATCCGCGTGCCTTGCTGGAATTCGACACGCTGCCGGCAGATCTCAAAAGCACCATCGCACCTTTGATTGCTGCCTACCCGAGCCCGCGTGAGTATTTCGTGTCACGTTTGATTGAGGGCATTGCGACCATCGCCGCCGCGTTCGCACCGCAGCCGGTGATCGTGCGGTTGTCCGACTTCAAGTCCAATGAATACGCCAACCTCATCGGCGGTCAACGCTACGAGCCCCATGAAGAAAACCCGATGCTGGGTTTCCGCGGGGCTTCGCGTTACGTGGCCGATTCTTTCCGGCCCTGCTTCGAGATGGAATGCGAAGCGCTGCGCTATGTACGCGAGAAAATGGGTCTGACCAATGTCGAGGTGATGGTGCCGTTCGTGCGCACCGTCAGCGAGGCGGCGTCAGTGGTCGAACTGCTGGCTGCCAATGGCCTCAAGCGCGGCCTGCATGATCTGCGCGTGATCATGATGTGTGAACTGCCGTCCAACGCCTTGCTGGCGGATGAGTTCCTCGAGCACTTCGATGGTTTCTCGATAGGGTCTAACGATTTGACCCAGTTGACCCTGGGCCTCGACCGCGACTCAGG
>CAMCBY010000298.1 GCA_945873015.1 Klebsiella pneumoniae | reverse complement strand
ATCGAGGAAATCGACGTCGGCGGCGCTGAGCTTGACCTCGGCAGCGACAAGGTCCTCCTCGAGGTAAGCAAGGTGTTTGGTGCCAGGGATCGGCGCGATGCCCTCGCCCTGTGCTATCAACCATGCCAACGCGACCTGTGCGGCGCTGTGACCGCGCGCTTCGGCAAACGCTTCGAGTTCTGCCACCAGCGCACGATTGGCCGTGAAGTTGTCGCCGATAAATCGCGGCATGTCGTGGCGCAGATCGCTACTGGGCCAATGCACGTCATTGACCCGCCCGGTCAACATTGCGCGTCCGAGCGGACTGAAGGGCACGAAGCCGACGCCGAGTTCACGACAGGTCGGCAGCACATGCTGTTCGGGGTCGCGGGTCCACAACGAGTACTCGGACTGCACCGCAGTGATCGGATGCACGGCATGCGCACGCCGCAGGGTCTTCGATGAGATCTCCGACAGGCCGAGATGGCGCACCTTGCCGGCCTTGACCAGATCGGCCATCGCGCCAACGGTGTCTTCTATCGGCACCTTGGGATCGAGACGATGCAGGTAATAAAGATCGATGTAGTCAGTATTCAAGCGCTTCAGGCTTTCCTCGCAGCGCGCCGCGACCTGCGCCGGGTGGCCATCCACACCCCGTTTGCCGTCGTCAAACTTGACGATGCCGAACTTGGTGGCGAGCTTAAACTCGTGGCGCCGGCTGGCCAGCACGCGGCCCAGCAAGGTCTCGTTATGGCCCATGCCATAGGCGTTGGCGGTATCCAGAAAGGTCACCCCGAGGTCGAGCGCGCGATGCAGGGTGCGCTCCGATTCGGCCGGATCGGCCTCACCATAGGATTGCGACATACTCATACAGCCGAGACCGATGACAGTGACTTCGAGATTTCCAAGCAGCGTGGTTTTCATGACTCCCCCAGACCGTGCGTTACAACACCGCGCAGGACTATAACACCCGCCTCGTATCCGGCCGGCGCACTCGTTATAGTCACCCGACACCATGCCTGCCATCGGCCGGCATCACCACACAAAAGACCAGGGGAGCAATACGATGGATCTCGGACTCACGGGCAAACGCGCGATCATCACGGGCGCCACGCGTGGCATCGGGCGCGCCATCGCCGAACAATTTGTACGCGAAGGCTGTGCAGTCGCGATCTGTGCACGCAAGGCCGATGAGGTCACGCGTGCGGTCGCGGATCTCAAGGCGCTGGGCGGCGCCAATGCGCGGGTGTGCGGCGGTGTCGCCGATGTCGCGAGTCGTGACGCCGTGGACGCGTGGGTCGCGGCGGCGGCCCTCGAACTCGGTGGCATCGATATTGTGGTCGCCAATGTCAGCGCGCTGGCCGGCGCACCCGGTGAGGAGAGCTGGCGTGCCGGCATGGAAATCGACATGCTCGGGACCGTCAGGACGGTCGAAGCGGCCTTGCCTCATCTCGAAAAGTCGAGCGCGGCGGCGATTGTTGCGGTGTCCTCGACCGCCGCGCTCGAAGCCTTCGGCGGCCCGCGTGCCTATAACGCCATCAAGGCCGCCGTCATCAACTACGTGTCCAATCTCGCCACCCAGCTTGCGCCAAAGAACATCCGCGCCAACACCGTCTCACCCGGCACCATTTATTTCGACGATGGTGTGTGGGGCGCGCGCAAACGCGACATGCCGGCCATTTACGAAGCGGCGCTCGCGCAGAATCCGCTGGGTCGTATGGGCACACCGGCGGAAGTGGCGAACGCGGTGGTGTTCGTTGCCAGCCCCGCAGCGAGTTTTATGACGGGTGCCAATCTGGTGGTCGATGGCGGTTTTACGCGGCGCGTGCAGTACTAGCGGTTTAACGTGCGAATAAATTCGCACCTACACCCGCAGCCCCCACCGTGCGTGTCGACGGCCGCCATGGCCGCGTAAACCGTCGAACACACCGCCGAGTGTCGCGCGTAGCTGCCCCATCGGCTGCGCTTCGTGAACCATCGTTGCGAAAAGGCGCAGCGCGATACTCGGCAAGGTCTCGGTGTACAGACGCCAGCCGAAATGGCGGCGCGCGACGAAGATACGATTGCGCGTGTCGTAGTAGCGCTTCCAGGGCGGCAAGGTCAGACAATTTAATGTGCGGCCTAAGCATGTGAAGCGATAGGCGACTGACGGCGGGTGATGGATTCGACTGGCGGCCACCAGCACGCAACGCGCACCCGCAGCCTGTGCCCGCAGGCAATACTCAAGGTCATCAGCGGCGAGAAAGAACTCGGCATCGGGCAGACCAATGCGCGCGACCAGTTTGCGATGCACGAGGATGCCTAAGAACGGCAGAAAGCTGACGTCCGCCGTGAGCGGCAGATCAGCCACCCGTTCGATGCGCTGGCCGTTGGCAATCAAGGTCATGCCCCAGGCCAGGCATTCGCCGGCGACGGCAGTCGAGCCATAAAGATTCGAAGGATTATCTGCCTGCGCCAGCAACGCGCGCAGGGCGTCGGGCGCCGGCAGCGCATCATCGTCCATCATCCACACCCAGTCCGCGCCCTCGGCCACTGCCCGTTCGAGACCAGCGGCAAAACCACCGGCGCCACCGAGGTTGTCGTCAAGGCGGAGATAATCGAAGTCGGCGCGCGCCAACCAGCCGCCTTCACGCAGGGCGTCGGGGGTGCCGTCGCTGGAGGCGTTATCAATGACATGGATGCGCTGCGGCGCGTGACTCTGGGCCATCAGCGCCGCCAGACAATCGAGCAACAGGGCGCGGCGGTTATAGGTGACAACGACAACGGCGGTGTTCGGCATGACCTATTGTCGCAGACAGCGGCGGGCAGCGGTCCCAAAAAAGTTGCGCTTGCCGCAGTACAATAACTGTGGTTATCCTGCTGGCAATACTTTGAGGACGTCGCCATGCCGGATCTGTTCAGCCCCTTTACGCTTAAAGGCGTCACACTGCGTAACCGCATCGCGATGTCGCCGATGACCATGTACCGCTCGGTCGATGGTCTCATGAACGACTTTCACATCATGTTGATGGGCTCGCGCGCGGCTGGCGGCTTCGGTTTGGTGTTCCCTGAACAGATAGCCATCACACCCGATGGCCGCACCAGTGTCGGTTGTGCCGGCCTCTACGAGGACGCGCAGATCCCGGGCATAAAACGCGTGACCGACATCATCAAGGACATGGGTGCGGTGCCTGCCATTCAGCTCGGGCATACCGGGCGTAAAGGCAGCGAAGTCAAACCCTGGGAAGGCGGTGCGCAACTGCCGCCGGATGACCCGCATGGCTGGCCGGTGGTGGGGCCATCGGCGATCCCCTACGGCGGCAAATATATGTACCCCGTGCATGCCCTCACCCGCGACGAGATCAAGGCCATTCATCGCGCCTATGCAGACGCCGCGCGGCGTGCAGTCGATGCCGGTTTCGAATGGCTGGAACTGCATTTCGCACACGGCTATCTCGGTTCGAGTTTCTTCTCACCACTTGCCAATCAGCGCGATGACGAATATGGCGGCAGCCTCGACAATCGTATGCGTTTTCATCTGGAGGCGATCGATGCGGTGCGCGCGGTGTGGCCAGAGCGTTTTCCGCTCACCATGCGTCTCGGCTCCGACGATTTGAACGACAAGGGCATCCAGTTCGACGAATCCATCATCGCCGTCGGCAAGATGAAAGAGCATGGGCTCGATCTCGCTGATCTCAGCGTCGGTTTCAACACCGATGACATGCGCGAAAAGCCGTTTGCCGAAATCGGTTTTATGCTCGAGCGCGCACAGCGCCTGCGCAGCGAGGTCGGCATCCCGGTAGCCACCAGTTGGAATCTCGGTATACCGGCCCTCGCCGATCGCATCATTCGCGAAGAAATGATCGATATCGTATTGCTCGGCCGACCGGCACTGTCCAATCCCCATTGGCCAGTGTGGGCCGCGCGCGAGCTGCAGCAGGCCGATCCATTCGGCCTGGTACCGGAAGACTGGGGTTGGTGGCTGCGGAATTTCCGCGCCCACGATTCCTGCATCGGTTGGCCGCTCGCGGCCGAAGCCGAAGCGGCCATCGACTACGAGCTGCGCAAGAGCGCCTGAGCGTCCGCTTGTGGGTGCGGCACGTGGCGCCGCGCCCATCCCATCCCGTCCACCATTGTGCGCCCGCGAACAAACCATGACGGCCCTGAGCAACGACGAACGTTATGCACGCGGCATTGAAGTCCTGCGCCGCATTGGCGGCCCGGACTATGACGTGCAATTAAAGGCCGCCGCAAAAACCGCGCCGGACCTGGCACGCCTGACGGTGGAATTCGCCTACGGCGACATCATCGCGCGTGACGGTCTGGCACTACCGCTGCGTCAGGTGGTGACGGTCGCCGCATTGCTCGGTCATCGTAATGCCGAACGCCAGCTGCGCTATCACATGGTCGGTTATCTGAATGCCGGCGGTGAGGCGCGCACCCTGGTCGAACTGTTGTTCGTCAGCATCGTGGTGTTGGGTTTTCCGGTGGCGATTCACGCCATCGCCCTGGTGCGCGGGATTTTCAAAGAGCGTGGAATCGAATTCGCCCCGCTCGCGCCGCGCGCGGATGAGGGCACCGACAGCGCACGCGCAGGCTATGCTCTGATGGGCCGCATGTTGAACGACGCCGATACCACGCACGCCCACTGGGCTGCGCTCAGCGCCGAATTCGCACACTGGTCAATGGCCTTTGAATATGGCGAAATCTTCAATCGCGACGACCTTGACGAACGCACTCGCCAGCTCGCCATCGTTGTCATGCTTGCGACCGCCGGCAATCGCAGTGCGCAGCTTGAGCGTCACATTGAAGCCGCGCTGCGCGCCGGTCTCAGTCAGGCGGAAATGACCGAGGCCTTCATGCAATTGGCGGTGTACGCTGGATTTCCCACCGCCTTGAACGCCATCAGCAGCGCGAGCGCAGTATTCGCACGTCCGCTGGCCGACGTCGCTCCAGCGACACACGGCGCACCCGTTGCCAACGAATCACGCACGTCACGCCACACCCGCGGTCTTGCGGTCTTAAGCCAGACTTCGCGCGGCGCCGGCGCCGCCGTCATTGCGAGTTTTGATGATCTGGCGCCGGATATCGGCCATGCCATCGTTGCGCATGCCTATGGCGATGTCTTCGCGCGTACCGCGATCGATTTGCGCACGCGCGAACTGGCGGCCTGCGCGACCTTTGCCGCAGTCGGTAATCAGGTCATGGCGACGCCGTTGCGTGTGCATGTGCAGGCCGCGCTCAACACCGGCGCGACGCGCGAAGAGATCACCGAAGTGCTGCTGAACCTCGTGCCCCACTGCGGTTATCCAGCGGTCGAGGAAGCGCTGCGCATCGCGGCCGAGGTGTTCGCCGCCGCGCCGTGAGCAGGCGCAGTCTGCCTGTGCTATTCGATGCCGTACTCCACCAGCTTGCGATACAGCGTGCTGCGCGAGATGCCGAGCGCACGCGCGACCTGCGAACGATTGCCGGCCTGACTCGCCAGCTCGCGCGCAATCGCATCGCGTTCCAGCTCAGCGATGGTTTTTATGGTGGTCGGCACCGGCGGACGAGTGGCGGCGAGATCAGGGGGCAGGTCGGCGCAGGTCAACTGATCCTGGTCCGACAGCACATACATGCTCTCGATCACGGCGCGTAGTTGCCGCACGTTGCCCGGCCACGCA
>CAMCBY010000297.1 GCA_945873015.1 Klebsiella pneumoniae | reverse complement strand
CCGGCAATATAGGAGCTCAGCAGGAGTTCGAGCAGGTGATCGTCATCGTGGAACGGCCGCACCGGCTGCGCGCGCACTACGTCTAACGTGATGCCGTCCGCAGCGTTATAGCAACGATAGGAGCCGCTGATGGTGAAGCCGGCATCGGCATGGGCATCAAGCGCCGCGACGTGCCGCGCCAATGCATCGGGACAGGCGATGTCGTCGTCGTCGAACACCCACACATATTTCTCGCGCGCATGGGCAAGTGCGGCATTGATGGCCGAACATTTGCCACCGTTGGCCTTTTCTATGAATTCGATGCGCGCGCCGTAGGACTGCATGACACTGCTGGTTTCGTCGCTAGAACCATCGTTGACGACGATGACCTGGGCAGCCGGCCGGCTCTGCTTGAGCAGACTGTCGAGCGCCGGCACAACGTAGCGGGCGCGATTGAAGGTCGGCAGGATAATGGTGACCGGCGCGCGTTGACCGTTCATGATTGACTGTCCTTCAGCGTGCCGTCGAGCACGCGGCGATACAACTGTGCATAGCGCCGTGCGTTTGTTGAAAAGGAAAAACTCTCGCGCACGTGCGCGCTGAACTGCTGTGCCAGTTGCGTGCGCAGCGGCGCATCGGTCAGCAGGCGACGGGCCGCGTGGCTCAGTGCGTCGGCATTCTCAGTGGCGAACAGCAGCGCGGTTGTTTCGTGGGCGAGCATTTCGCGAAACGGTTCAATGTCGCTTGCGATCACCGGCACACCGAGCATGCCGGCTTCAAGCACAACCAATCCCAGCCCTTCATTGCGTGACGGCATGACCAGCGCAAGGCTGTCCCGTAGCAGGGCGAGTGTGTCCTCGTGGGCTAACTGGCCGACAAAATGCACACGCGCGGCGATGCCGAGGCGTTCACACAGGGCGCGATACGGCGCCAGCAGGCTACCGCTGCCGATGAGCAGCAAATCGCAATCGGCATCGATACCCGCAAGGGCGTGCAGCGCGATATCGTGGCCCTTGTAGGCTTCCAAAACACCGACCATACACAAGTAATGCGCCGGCAGTCCTAATCTTTGGCGCAGCAGGTCGCTTTTCGGCAAGTCTGCGTCGGGCGCGGCAATACCATTGGTGATGACCTCAATGGCGGGCACAAAGGGCAGGCGCCGCCGCGCCTCGGCAGTCAACCACGCGGATACCGCATTGACTGCCGCAGCGCGGGTCAGTACCAAATGCCAGCAGGCGCGCATGAGAACATGCCGACGGTGAAAGCCCAGCACTTCAGCACGATGCAGGGTCACGATAAAGGGTGGGCCACCGAACCAGCGACACAGCACGAAGTAAAGTTGATAAAACTGCAGAGTATGCAGATGCACGATGTCGATGGTGTGTTCGCGCAGCACCGCGCGCAGTCGCCATAGTGCGAGTGGCGCGCGGGTGGCGAGAAACCACCAGCTTGACCACGCAGTCCAGCTCGCCGGCGGCACCGGCAGATGCAGTGCGATCACCTTTACGCCGTCGATATGTTCGACCTGTACACCGCGCAAGGTCCACTCAGCCGTGCGCAACAGCAGGCACTCACAACCGCTTGCTGGGTGCCGCAGCAGATTGCTGACCACCACATCAACACCGCCTCGAACCGCCGGAAAGGGCGTCTTGTAGACCTGCAGGACGCGCATGACGGCGTTCGGTTCAGGCCGGCGTGCGAGATGAATCCCGCGGCTCGAGATTGGCTATCAGCGCTTCGATCTGATCGACGCGCCGATCCCAGTCGTTGGCGCGCGCGACAGCCATACGCGCGGCGACTTTCCCGGTCTCTCGGGGCGCGCTACGCAGGCCCTCAATGGCCGCCGCCCACCCATCGCGGTCGAGGCAGGTGGTCACTACCTCGGCGAAGTCCTCGCGCACCACGCGCAAATCGCAGCTCAATACCGGTTTGCCGCTGGCCAGATATTCGTTCAGCTTGATGGGGTAGACCGCAGGCACCCAATCGGCGCGGTCGACGCGGAAAAATATGCAGTTGATATCCATCGCCGCCAGTATCGCCGGAACCTCATGGCGCGACACGGGCGGCAGAATATGCACATTGGGCCGCGCGCGGAGTTGCTCGTAGCTTGCCAGATCCTCGCTCATGCGTTCCAGAATGGCGTGGCGGGTCGGAC
The DNA here is from genome assembly GCA_945873015.1 of Klebsiella pneumoniae. GTDB lineage: Bacteria > Pseudomonadota > Gammaproteobacteria > JADJYF01. Next base: position 3,523 of record CAMCBY010000297.1, on the reverse strand, counting down.
CGACCAGCACAAAACTATCGTTGCTGAAACGCTCGGACAGCCAGTTGATCAATGCAAAATCTATTTTGGTGTTGATACTGCCGACATAACCGATATGCGTGCCCGGCAGGGCGCGAATGGCATCGGCAGTGGGCGAAGGCGCGACTTCGGTGCCATCAAATGATGAAAAATCGACGCCGTTGGCGACGATGCACTCCGGACGCGGGGCGCGGCCGGTGACCTCTTCGTACATCTGCGCGGAACTCGCGGTAACAAGGTCGTAGGCACCGATACGACGACGCACATTCTCGAACTCGAACACATGGCCATACATCTTGTGATACGAGTCGTAGATGTGAAACATGCGCCGACCGGGCGCGAGCGCATCGACACAGTCGAGCAGATTGGGGTCGAAACACATGCCAATGACGTCCTCGGCATGCGCCGCGCCCAGTGATCGCAGCAGCGCGCGGCAGTGCTGGTGTAAAGCCACACGCTTGAGCCAGGACATGCGCACGCTGGCCGGCGGAAAATAGCCGCGCCGGGCCAATAGAATATGATCGCGCCATTCCTGCCTTGGCCAGAACGGCAGCTTGCCGTATTCAGTGTAGTGGGCGATACCGTTGCTGTAGGCAATGCGGTAACCGCGCGCTGCCAAACGCGACAACAGATGTTGTCGGTTCATCCACACCGAATCCCACGGTGTGCTGGCAAAAGCGACGATGACGGGTTTGTTCATGACAACGCTGCGCTGGTCGCAGCGCTAGTTCGCGAGGAACTCTTGCTGCCAGAGCTGAAATGTCAGCAGGGCAAGCAGTCCATCGGTACCGTCAATTCGTCGCTCCATGTGTCCATCGACTAGCGCGCGCACCTGCGCCACATCAAACAGACCCTGTTGTTGCATCCGCGAATTGGACAGCAGGTCGTCGATCATTTCGCGCAGTCCGCCACGCAACCACGCACCGACCGGCGCGCCAAAGCCGCGTTTGCGTCGATTGAGTACGGCCTCGGGTAGTCGATTATGAAAGGCGCGGCGTTGGATATGCCGTAACTCGAGACCACGAAGTTTGTATTTGACGGGTATTCGGGCGGCGAACTCCACCACGCGATAGTCGAGGTAAGGCACCCGTACTTCAATTGAGCAGGCCATCGACATCTTGTCGGTGAGCAACAGCAGTTGTTCCGGCAGTGAGGTCTTGAGATCGACATACATCACGCGGTCGAGCAGGTCGCTGGCATCACAATCGGCGAGCGTATCGGTAAACGGCCGCAGCACATCGAGCGCGGTGCGCGACGATTGGTTGAGCAGTTCAGGTGCGAGCACCCGCATCATCGCGCCATATTGTTCGCCGGGCGGCAACTCGGCGGTCCGTACAAAACCCTTGGCGAGGCGCACGTAGTTGAGTATGCGGTGATTGCGATCTTCCGGCAGCGCGCCGAGCAAGGGTGCTATCACCCCCTGGCGCAGCGCGCGCGGTATTCGATGCCACCAGCGGTTAAGGCCAATGTTGAAATAGCGCCGGTAGCCGCCGAACAGTTCGTCGCCACCCACGCCGGACAGAATGACCTTGACCGATTCACTGGCGAGTTGGGAGACCAGATAGGTGACTACGAAGGACGAATCGGCTATCGGTTCGTCCATGTAACGGATGAGTTTGGGGAACAGGTTGCGCACGTCGGGCTCGGCGAGGATCTCATGGTGATCGGTGCCGTAGTGCCGGGCTATCTCACGTGCTTCAGACGATTCATCGTGTTCGGCGAACGAGGCACCGTAGCCGATGTTGTAGGTGCTGATATGACTCGAGCCGAGGTCGCGCATCATGTGCACGATGCTGCTGGAGTCCATGCCGCCGCTCAAGAACGCGCCTAGCGGCACGTCGGCGATCATTCGATACTTGACCGAGCTACGCAGCAAATCATAAAGCTCGTCGGCCACCTGCTCGACGCTGCCGCTCATCTTGTCAGCGTAAGACACGTCCCAGTATTTGTGGATTTCGACACCGGTAGCGGTGGTCAGTAGCATGTGGCCCGGTGGCAGCTTTTTGATGCCCTTCAGCAGGGTATGCGGCGCGGGTGTGAAGCCGTACTGCAGATATAGCTGCAGGCTGTCGAGGTCGAGGGAGCGACTTATTTCGGGATGGGCGAGCAGAGATTTAATCTCTGAGCCGTAGATGAGTTTGTCGGCATCGAGATAATAATAGAGTGGCTTGATGCCTAGCCGGTCGCGGGCGAGCAGCAGTCGCTGTTTGTCCGCATCCCAGATGGCCAGCCCGAACATGCCATTGATGTAATCGATGAAGCGAGTGTCATGGGCGAGATAAAGATGCAGCACTACCTCGGTATCGCTATGGGTAGTGAAGCTGTGGCCGGCGGCTTGGAGCGCGCTGCGCCGTTCCTGAAAATTGAAGGCCTCTCCGTTAAAAACGATCGCCTGGCGGGCGGATGGCGAATAGATCGGCTGGTGACCACCGCCGAGATCGATGATCGACAGGCGGCGCATGCCGATGCCGGTATGGCCAAAACAGGCCTGGCCCTGATCGTCCGGGCCGCGATGCACGATTTGATCGTTCATCATCCGCAGCACGTCTTCGCTGACGCGACGCGCGCGATCGAAATAATGAACGCCGACTATTCCACACATAGACTCAACTCTCGCATGATGGAATCGCCCTCAAGTGCCATTGCTGCGCACGTGGTCCCATTTGCTGTGACGAATGCCGCGGCTTTCATCCCAGATGCCGAGCACAGCCGCGATATTGACCAGGTAGAAGTAATAAAAGAGATAAGCGAGTTTGGGCGGTTGCGCACCATGTGCGATGGCGCGCCGTGCTTTCAGTGCCAGCACCACTGAAGCCACCAGCCCGATCAGCGACAGGTCATAAATACTGAAGCCGGCCGCGGCCGCCAGTGGCAGATTGGTCAACGCGAGCAGCACCCAGACCGGCATCGCAAACCAGCGCAGAATCTTGTGCGCGGACAGTTGAAACACGAAAGCCGGATTGCCAGCCTTGCGCACTGCGCCACCGTAGCGCAGCACGGCGCGCCAACTGCGATTGACGATGCGGCGCTTGCGGCGGAACTCCTTGTCGAAGGAATCGGCACCTTCTTCAAAGGCGCGTGCCTGCGGATTGAACACTCCGCGTTTGCCGGCAGCGATGATTTGCAACGGATTGACGAAGTCGTTGATGTCGTCTTCGTGTAAGGGCCAATACAATTCCCGGCGAATGGCGTAAATAGCGCCGTCGCCGCCGACTACGGAGCCGTAAGCGGATTCCATACGCTTGAGCGCGAGTTCGTAGCGCCAGTACAGGCCTTCGCTGGCTTGCGCTTCGCCCTGTTCGGAGTCGCTGTAATGCGCGGCCCCCACCACATAACCGACGTTCTCATCGCGCAGTGGCGCGACCAGTTCGCGCACGGCCTGGGTTTCATACATGGCGTTGGCGTCGGAGAACACCACGACTTCGCCATGGGCCTGTTCAATGCCGTGATTGAGGCCCGAGGTTTTGCCTTTGCGTTCGCTCTGACGGCACAGGCTGATACGTGA
>CAMCBY010000296.1 GCA_945873015.1 Klebsiella pneumoniae | reverse complement strand
CCTGCAAGTGTTGCAGCAGATGTCGTGTAACGCCGCCTAATACCAGTTCGCGAAAGCGCGAGTGCCCATAGGCGCCCATGACGACCAGATCGGCGCCCATCGCGGTGGCCTGGGTGTGCAGCGCGGCGCCGATGGCATGACCGTCGACGTGACCAACATAGGCCTCGGCTTGTACGCCGTGGTGGGCGAGATGCAGGCAGATGTCGGCGCCCGGCACGGCGCCATGCTCGCCATAACCAACACTGGGATTGATTGCCACCACTTGCACGAAGGACGCGCGTTGCAGCAGCGGCAGTGCGTCATGCACCGCGCGTACTGCTTCGCGGCTGCCGTTCCACGCGACCAGAATGCGTTCGCCAAGTGAGGTGGGGTGGGCCGCGCAGGGCACCACCAATACCGGGCGACCCGATTCGAGAGCAAGGTGTTTGGTCGCGGCGACATCGAACCAGCTCACCGAGTCGTCTTCACTGTGGCCAGTGACGAGCAGGTCGGCATAACGTGCGTTGACGTTGAGGGCGGTCACGGCATCGGCATGGGATACGCGCCATTCGGCGTTGACACCGGCCTGGCGGGTGGCCTGCAGGAACTGCTGTTCAATCGTATGGAGGCGCTGCGCGGCAGCGGCTTCCTGCGCGTCGATGACTTCGACCGGCACCGGCACTTCTGGAAAAGCAGACATCGGCAGCGGCGGTTGCACGTACAGCCCGACCACGTGCGCGCCATGTAGACACGCGAGATCGAGCGCGACCTTCAAGCGCGTTGCGCAATCGGGCCCTTCGGCCAGCTGGACGACGATATCCTTGTAACTCATGGTCTGACCCCGCCAGTGGATGCGAGGTGCTATGGTCGCGCGGCTGTCGACAGCCTGTCTTGATCCCGATCAGGCGCGATCCGGCCGAAGCAGATCAGCGGTGCAAACGCACCACCGCGCGACCGGGTGTGGTCACCTGGCCCTGGGAATCACGAATGTCGAGTTCCAGTGTCGCCTCGCGGTGCGCGGCATCCAGCGCCACGATGCGCCCGCCGGCGGTCAGACGGTCACCAAGATGAGAGGCACGTCGATTGGAATACTCGAACTCCAGCAGCACGCCGTCATCCTGCAACCAGTCGCTCACGACCTGGCTCAACCAGTCACCTTGCAGCGGGCCATCGATGACGATGCCGGGATGTTTTTCGACGCCAGTGGTGTAGGTCTCGTCGTAGTGAATACGATGCGGGTTCCAGATTGCGGCGTTGTAGAGAAACAGCGAGACGTTGCTCGCCAGGTAGCTGCGGCTCGGCAGTTCAGTGCCGGTGGCAAGGGTGTCGAAGTGAGGCATGAGTCAGCGAATGATCCGGGTTTGGGTTTCCTGCATGACGAGTTCGCCGCCGGCGTCGCGCACTTCGATGTCATAGACCACGAAGATCAGTGGCCCGCTGGCACCTTGTTTCTCAAAGATATCGCTGACGGTGCGCGTGATGTCGAGCACGTCACCGGGCACGATGGCGCGCTGGTAACGCTGTTTGACGCCACCGGCCATCACGCGTTTCAAAGGCAAGGGTGGCAGCAGTGTGTCGGCGCGCAGACCGTCCGGACCAAGCTCAGCCAGCGCCGTCAACGGGCGGTCGGCGCCGAACAGAAACAGCGGTGGTGCTTCATCACCATTGACGTAACGCGGCAGACGCTGCTCGGTCGCAATCGCATATTTGATGATGTCGCGGCGTGTCACTTCGACACGCTGCGGCACATCGCGGCGTCCGATCCAGGCGCGAATCTCCTCAGTCAGCAAACCGTTCATGGTCCACCTTGTAGGTGCGAATTCATTCGCACATTAAAAGATTTCACTCGGCGCACCAAGGCGCGGCATGAATGTGCGAATTTGTCGCACCTACAGTGTGCATCGTCAGGCCAGCCGGAACGCCGGCAAGGTCAACTCCGGCGTGACGTCTTCGTAAATCAATTGCACTGCCATGCCGAGCGTGAGCGTGCTCGCATCGGCGTCGCGCAGCGGCGCCTGCATACGCACACCTTCTTCGAGGTCGACCGTCACGGTGATGAACGGGCTCTCGCGTTTGAAAGCAAAATGAAACGGGTGGTGGTTGACCGCCCAGCTATGGATGGTGGCGCGGCCCGTGCCGCTTATCCATTCGCTGTCCATCGAATAACACTGGTCGCAGACCGGGCGCGGATAGTGGCGCACGGTGTGGCAATGGCTGCACGCCTGCAGCACCAGACGGTGCTCGCGCAAGCCGTCCCAGAACGGCTTGGTCAACGGACTGATATCGGGCAGCGGTTTGTCGTAGCTCGGCGCGTTCATGACAGTGCTCACTTATGCAGGATGGCGATGGAGCCATCGCCGAGATCGCCATAACCCGTCACCAGGCCGACTTCGGCATTCGCCACCTGACGCGCGCCGGCATGGCCGCGCAACTGACGGGTCAGTTCAACGATGTGATTCATGCCGGCAATATGCGCTTGCGAAAGCAGTCCACCGTGGGTGTTGACCGGTAACTCGCCGCCGAGCGCAATGCGTCCGCCCTGCACAAAAGCGCCACCTTCGCCCTTGGCACAGAAACCCATGTCTTCGAGCTGGCATAACACGATGTAGGTGAAACAGTCGTAAATCTCGGCGACGTCGATGTCCTTATGGGTGACACCCGCCATCGCGAAGGCCTTGGGCGCCGCCTTGGCGAGCCCGATGCGACAGATATCCGGACGTTGGGTGATGGTGCTCGGCGAATCGGGATGGCCTTCCGCCACACCGCCGATATACACCGGCGGCTGGCGCAGATCGCGTGCGATGTCCGCGCGGCTGATCACAACCGCCGCCGCGCCGGCACTTTCCAGACAGCAGTCATACAGGCGCAAAGGGTCGGCAATCATGCGCGAGGCCTGATGATCGGCGAGCGTCATGGGTTTTTGCATCATGGCGTTGTCGTGCAAAGCGGCGTGCTTGCGAAATGTCACCGCGATTTCGCCGAGCTGTTCGCTGGTGGTGCCGTAGAGTTCCATGTGACGACGCGCCATCGGCGCATAGAACTGCGCAGGGGCGACGGTACCCATCGGCATTTCGAATTCACCCACCAGACGAAACTGCGGCATCTGGCCGATGCGGTCAGTGATGCGACCGGTGGACAGCGCGCCGCGCCCGAGCGTGATCAGGACATGGTTGGCGAGCCCGCCGGCAACCGCCAGCGCCGCGTTCTGCAAGGCCGCCACCGAGCTTGCGCCGCCCATCGGCGTCAAAGCCGAGTAGCGCAGATCTGGCAGGCCGAAATTCGTGACGAAGTCTTCGGCGATGACGCCGCCCATGACATAGGGCACCACGCCGTCGATGTCTTTCGGATCGAGGCCCGCATCGGCAATCGCCGCAAGTGCGGCTTCGAAGGTCAGTTCGGCCTGGCTGCGGGTGGTCTCGCGGGTGTAGCGGGTTTCGCCGATGCCGGTGACGCAGGCTTTATCGCGCATGCTCATGACGATGCCTCAAGCGAGGCCGGCGACCGGCAGCAGTGCGCCGTGTATGGCGCGTGCGGCATCGGAGCCTAAGAAACACATGACGGCTGCGAGATCGCGCGGTGCGACCCAGCGGCTGTGGTCGGCGTCGGGCATATCATTTCGATTGGTCGGCGTGTCGATGATGCTCGGCAGCACGGCGTTGACATTGATGCCCTTGGCACGCAATTCCTTGGACAGACTCTCGGTCAGACGCATGACCGTGCTCTTGGCCACGCAGTAGGCGCCCATATTGGCCTGCCCCTCGCGCGCCGACAACGCGCCGACATTGACGATACTGCCGCGGCCGCGCGCCAGCATGCCGGGCACCACGGCGGCAATCATATTGCGCGCGGTATCGACGTTCATGCGTGTCATGTGCTGCCATTGTTCGGGCGTGGTCTCGTGCACGCTCGGCCCCATCGCGAAACCCCCGGCAATATTGAGCACCACATCCACGCGGCCAATGGCGGCGACACAGGCGCTGGTCGCGGTCGCATCGGTCAAATCGACCGCATGCTGCCGTGGGCTCGGTGTGCCGTCGAAACGCAGATCAAGCTCCAGCACACTCGCGCCCTGTTCTGCGGCGAGCGCGACTGCCACCCGACCGAGAGCGCCATTGGCACCGGTCACCACCACCACTTTGCCTTGCAACATGTTGTGCTCCTGTCAGCCGGCCACGGCGTTGGCGACGGTGGTCGCGGCATTAAATTGGGGAATGGTCTGAACGCCAAGCTGCAACGCATGCACAGTCTGATAATGCATCGAGCGAGGTCCTGTGAATCGGCAGGGTTTGGAGTCTAGCACAGCGTTTCGGGCCGGCCTCCTCCACGAAGGGTGGTGTAGTGGCAACCGCTGCGCGTGGTAGATTCGGCCATCGGCAATCACGACGAGGGGACAATCATGCACGTTGGATATACACCTATTTTTCAGAACCCGGGCAATCTTCGCTCCGATGCCGACGTCTATCGCGAGGAAGTGCGGCTGGCCGAGATGGCCGAGCCGCTCGGCTTCGATTCGGTGTGGGGCATCGAGCACCACTTCACCGACTACACAATGTGTCCGGACGTGGTGCAGTTCCTGACCTACATGGCCGGCCGCACCACCAAGGTCAAGCTGGGCTCGAGCGTCATCGTGCTGCCGTGGCACGATCCGATGCGCGTCGCTGAACAGATCTCGATGCTCGATCACCTGTCGGGCGGGCGCATGATCCTCGGTCTCGGACGTGGCCTCGGTAACGTCGAATATTCCGGCTTCCGTATCGACCAGGGGGAAGGCCGCGAACGATTTGTTGAATACGCCGAACTGCTGCTCGAAAGCTTAGAGCGCGGTTATATGGAAGGCGGCGCGCATACCCAGCAGCCGCGGCGTGATATCCGTCCCTTTCCGCTGCGTTCGTTCCGTGGCCGCTCCTATGCGGCGGCCGTGTCGCCGGAGTCGATGCCGATCATGGCCAAACTTGGCGTCGGTCTGCTGGTGATCCCGCAAAAGCCGTGGGACGTCGTCAAGCAGGATTTCGCCATCTACACCGAGGCCTATCAAAAGGTGAATGGCTGTGCGCCGCCGCAGCCGGTGTGCGGCGGTTTCTTTTTTGTCGACAAGGACGCCGCGCGTGCTGAAGACATGGCCTACAAGTGGATCAACGCCTACTACCACAGCGCCATGAAGCACTATGAGATGACCGCCGAGAAATTCGGTCAGCACAAGGGCTACGAGTTCTATCGTAACGTCGGCAAATACATTTCACGGCACGGCATGGACGGCGCCGCCAAGGACTTCACCGATCTTATGCCATGGGGCACGCCCAAGCAGGTGCTGGAAAAGATTGCCTACATCCGTGAGGTCATCAATCCCAATGCGGTGCTGTGCAATCTGAGTTATGCCGGCATGCCGCACGATGAGGCGGAACGCAACGTGCGTTGTTTTGCCGAGTACGTGCTGCCGGAATTGCACAAGTGGCAGACCACGCCGATGTCCGAGCCGAACATGCTCGATATCCGCGCGGCTTGAGGGGAGAGTTCGGCGGGAGTGTGCGAATGAGTTCGCACACTCGTCGCCGCGGGGGCGCTTTATCACTGCGCTTGTCAACGCTACCAAGACGCTGCTCAGCTCGCACCGGCAGGGTGGGCCAGGTCACTGTGGGTCAGACTTCAGTCTGACACTATGGCTACCGGCCTACCGGTGCCAAT
>CAMCBY010000295.1 GCA_945873015.1 Klebsiella pneumoniae | reverse complement strand
AGGATACTGGCCGCACGGCGCACGACCTTGTCGGTGCGCATCACCGACGAGCCGGGCGGCAGGCGATAGACGGTGATGATGTAGCCCTGATCCTGCTGCGGGATGAAGCCGGTCGGCGTGCTGTCGAAGGTCTTCCAGGTCAGCACAATCAGGCCGGCATAAATCAGCATCATGACCAGGGTCATGCGCACCAGACGGCGGGTAATGGCGGCATAACCATTGGCAAAACCCGCGAAGGCGGCGTTGAAGGCGCGCGCAAACAAGGTAAAGGGCAGCAGCACAACGACTGCCAGCGGATGGCGTTTGGCGTGGGCGTCGTGGGGCTTGAGCAGCAGCGCGCCGAGCGCCGGCGACAGGGTCAGCGAGACGATGGCCGAGATCACGGTGGCGCTGGCAATGGTCAGGGCGAACTGCCGATAGAACTGTCCCGCGATACCCGAGATGAATGCGGTCGGCACAAATACCGCCGCCAGCACCAGCGCGATGGCCACCAGTGCACTGCCCACCTCGTCCATGGTCTTGTGCGCCGCTTCACGCGGCGACAGACCCTCGGCGAGATAACGCTCGATGTTCTCCACCACCACGATCGCATCATCGACCGCGATACCCACCGCCAGCACCAGCCCGAACAAGGTCAGGTTGTTGATGGAAAATCCAAACGCACCCATCACCGCAAATGTGCCGATGAGCGCGATTGGAATCGCGACGATCGGAATAATCGCGGCCCGCCACGATTGCAGGAACACCATGATCACCAGCACCACCAGCGCCATCGCTTCGAAGATGGTGAGGTAAACCTCATGCACCGAATCGGCAATGAACTGGGTGGGATTAAACGCGATCACATAGGCCACACCGGACGGCAGGTCTTTGCCTATCTCGGTCATCAGTTCTTCGACCGCGCGTGCGGTCTCGATGGCATTGGAGCCCGGGCGCTGGAAGATAGGCATCGGCAACGCCGGTTTGCCGTCGATGTAACCGATGGTCGAATAGTCCTGCGAACCGAGTTCAACCCGCGCCACATCTTTCAAGCGCGTAATACGCCCCGCCTCGCCGCGCTTGACGACGATGTCACCGAACTGCTCGGTGGTCAGAAAACGTCCCTGGCTCTCGACCGCCAATTCGAACGCGCCGGTGTGCGGCACCGGCTGGGCGTTGATGGTGCCGGACGCGACCTGCACATTGTTGGCGCGCACCGCATCGACGATTTCGGTCGCGGTCAAATCGCGCGCCGCAGCACGCTCGGGGTCAATCCAGATGCGCATGCCATAGGCGCGCTCGGCAAAAATATTGATCTGTCCGACGCCCTTGAGACGCACCAGACGGTCAACGATGTGGGTGCGCGCGTAGTTCGACAGATAGGTCGGGTCCCGCGAGCGGTCGGGCGAAAAGACGTGCACCACCATCAGCATGTCGGGCGAGTTCTTCGCCACGTTGACGCCGAGGCGCCGCGCATCTTCGGGCAGACGCGGCACCGCCAGCGCGACGCGGTTCTGCACCAGCACCTGGGCGATATCGAGATCGGTGCCGAGTTCAAACGTGACGTTGATCACCAGACGCCCGTCGCCGGTCGCCGATGACTGCATGAACAGCATGTTGTCGACGCCGTTGATCTCTTGCTCGAGCGGCGTCGCGACAGTACTCGCGACGGTCTCGGCACTCGCGCCCGGGTAGTTGGCGGTGACCTGGATGGTCGGCGGCACGATGTCGGGATACTGGGCTATCGGCAGCGCCACATAGGCGATCGCGCCGACCAGCACGATGATGATCGAGATGACGGCCGCGAAGATCGGGCGGTCAACAAAAAAATGAGTAAAGCGCATGGCCTATTTCGCGGTGCCGTCGGCGCCGATGGTGGTCTCGGTCGGCGTCACGGGTTTGCCGGCACGCGCACGGATGATGCCGTTGATGACGATAGACTCGTCGGCCTTGAGTCCCTCACGCACCACGCGCAGGCCATCGATGATCGGCCCGAGTTTGACCTCACGCGCCTCGATGATGTTGTCCGCACCGACCACCATCACCAGTTTCCGCGCCTGATCTGCCACCACCGCCACGTCGGGCACCAGCACCGCCTCGTGTTCGCCTTCGCCGTACAAGCGCGCACGCGCGAACATGCCGGGCAGGAGCACGTGATCGGGGTTGGGGAAAGTGGCGTGGCCACGGATGGAATCGGAATTGGGGTCAATTTCGTTGTCGACGAAGGTCATGTTGCCTTTGTGTGCCCACTCGGTTTCGTCGATCAGTTGCGCTTCGATGCGGTTCGGCACATCGCGCGACGAGCGCCGCGTGCCAGCGGTGTCGAGCCGCGTATAGCGCAGGAACTCGGCTTCCGAGGCTTCGATCTCGAACTCGATCGGATCGAGCGAGACAATGGTGGTGAGCAAGGTCGAATCGGCTGTACCACCCGAGATCAAATTACCGACGTCGACGCGGATGTCGGACACGCGGCCGGCCATCGGTGCGCGCACTTCGGTGAAACCGAGATTCAGTTCGGCATTGCGCAAGGCGGCCTTGGCGCCATCCACTTCGGCCTGCGCGGCGTCGCGTTTGGCGCGCCGTTCTTCCGCGGTCTCGGTACTCATGGCCCGCGACGACTGCAGGCGCTGGCCACGTTCGAATTCGAGTTGTGCGACCTTGAGTTGGGTCGCAGCCTGATCGACCCCCGCCTTGGCGCGCGCCACCTGGGTCTGGAACGGCCGCTGATCGATGATGAACAGCAATTCTCCGGCCACCACCATCTGGCCTTCTTTGAAATGCACGGACTCGAGATAACCCGATACCCGCGCACGCACATCAACCCGCTCCTTGGCGATGAAGCGGCCGGTGTAATCGTCCCATTCAGTGATGCGCTTGAAGATGGGTTTTGCCACCGTCACCGCCGGCGGTGGCGGCGCGGCAGCGGCCGGTGCGGGATCGGCAGCGTTGGCGCCGTGTCCAGTGAGCACCATAAACACCATCCACAGGCCGGCGAGTGCGCCGCCTGCGGCGCCAAAACGGAGCTTCGCCTTCACGGTCATAGCAGACCTGCCCTCAATACACTCGATTGCTGCCCTGCAGTATCGCAGAAAGGGGCCACGCCGACGAGACCGGTTCGGGTAAACACGACGCTTACGACCTAATTTCATGATGTGGCGCAATTGCCGAACGAGTATAAAAATTTTACAAGTCCTCACTCACCGCACGCCGATTCGCTCGGCCACCTGCCACGGTCATGCGGCTCACGTAACCATTGTTCATACATCGCCGGCCCGCGCGGAATGATGCCATTGGGATTGACGTGGGTAATGGAGTAATAGCCGCGCACAAAATGCTGGACATTGACGGTCTCGGCCACACCCGGCATCTGGTAAAGGTCGCGCAGATAATTGGACAACGCCGGGTAACTGGCGATGGTGCGCTGGTTGCACTTGAACAAGGCGTGATAGACCAGATCAAAACGCAACAGACTCGCCAGCAAGCGCCAATCGGCCTCGGTCACGCGTGCGCCGAGCAGATAACGCTGCGTGGCGAGGCGCGCATCCAGCCAGTCGAGTGTCGCAAACAGGGCGTCGAACGCTTCGTCGTAGGCGTCCTGAGTGCGCGCCAGGCCGACCCGGTAGACGCCGTTGTTCACCCCGTCGTAAACCCGTTGATTGATCGCATCGATTTCGGCGCGCAGCGCCAGCGGATAATAGTCTTCGCGCGCATCAGTGCAGGCATCGAAAGCGCTGTTCAACATGCGGATGATGTCCGGCGATTCGTTGTTGACTATCACGCCGCGCTGTTTGTCCCACAGCACCGGCACTGACACCGTGCCGGTGTAATCCGGCCGCGTGGCGGTATAGGCCTGGTGCAGATGGGTAAAGCCGTTCACGGTGTCGGGCGTACAACCGCCCGGATAGTCGCCAAACTGCCAGCCCTCGCGGCGGTTGTTGGGCACCGCGATGGTCATGGAGATGACATCCTCGAGGCGCTTAAGACGCCTGTACAGTATCGTGCGCCACGCCCACGGGCAGTGAAAGGCGACATACAGATGATAACGACCAGACTCGGCCTTGAAGCCGCTCGCGCCGTCGGCGGTGACGATGTCACGAAACGCCGCAGGCTCGCGCACGAAGCGTCCGCTCTCGATGGGAATCATGGTCGCCTCGGCGTCCCATACCCCGTTGATCAGCAATCCCATGCGCAGTCCTCGTGACGATGGTCAGAGGAGAACTATACGTGGCGCAGCGCGGCCGGCGCGAATAGATTCGCTCAACCAGGGCGCGCTGCAGCTTGGTAGCGGTCTGCGGCTTGAATGTGCGAATAAATTCGCAGCTACACAAGAAACAACCCGCTTACGCCACGATCAGATAAATCGCCTCGATGAACTGCGGATCGACTTCGTCCATCAGTTCCTCGCCAGTGCAGTCAACCTTGAGGCCATGGCTGGCGAGCAGTGAGAGATCGGCAATCTGCTCGCGCGGAATTCGTTCGGAATAGCTGCCGGTGCCCGAGTAATTGGCGACCACGTCGGCCACTTTCAGGATTGCCGCTTCCGGCCCGGCATGCAGCGCGCGTTGCGGTTCGTGATGCCAATAGACGGTATCGACCAGGGTATCGGGCAGATGCCAGCTATCGAGCATCATGCCCGCCAGCATCGCGTGGTCGAAACCGAGATCACGCTGTTCGAGGCGGTGCAGCGCATCTTCATCGCCCGCCGCTTCGATGATCACGGCCTGGGCGATTTCCGGAAAACGTTTATTGATGAGCAGCGTGCCGATGTCATGCAGCATGCCCGCCACGAACAGGCGTTCGGGATGCAGCACACGCGCGCGCCGCGCGATGGCCTGCGCCACCAGACCGGTATATACGCCGTGCCGCCAGAATGAATTCATGTTGGTGACCGAGTTCGACAGTCGTGAGAACGACTGCACCGCGCACACCGCCGTGACGATTTTCTGAATCTCGCCCATGCCGAGCAGCATGACTGCGCGGGTGATGGTATCGACTCGCCCCGGCAGGCCATAAAAAGCGCTGTTGGCGAGCTTGAGGATACGCGCGGTGAGATTCGGATCGCGGATCACCACCAGCGCCAGTTGTTCGAGCGAAGTACTGTCGTCCGCGACCAGTTCGTTGACTTTGAGGCACACGTCCGGCGGCGAGACCAGGGCCGAGGTGTCTTCGATCAGGCTGCGCGCAATGCGTTCGCCTGGAGAGGTGGTGTCCATGTGGACCGCAGGCATGCTCACGATGGCTGTCCTTGTTGTTATTCCCCGATGCGAATCTTTGTCGGCCGCGGGGCGGCAAGCTTGAGGCGATCACGCGGCAACAATTGCCGCGTCGCAAGTCGGCGCCGTGCTCAGCGGCGCGGCGTCGGAAAAAAACGATTGGCGGGGCGCGGCAGCCCGAGGTGCTCGCGCAGGGTATGGCCCTCGTAGCGTTGGCGAAAGATGCCGCGGCGTTGCAGCTCGGGCACCACCTCGTTGACAAAATCATCGAGACCGGCGGGCAGATAGGGGAACATCACGTTAAAACCGTCGCAGGCGCGCTGTTCTAGCCAGGCCTGCATCTGGTCGGCAATCATGGCGGGAGTGCCGATCATTTCAAGAATGCCGAACGCGCCGCCGACCCATTGCGCGAGCTGACGCACGCTCATGTGCCGTTCGCGCGCCATGCTCACCAGTTTGTCGCGCCCGCTGCGGCTGGCATTGCTCTCAGGGATGTC
>CAMCBY010000294.1 GCA_945873015.1 Klebsiella pneumoniae | reverse complement strand
AACGATCTCGACATGCTCGGCGAGATTCGTACCGCCTCATTGCTGGCCAAAGGTGTGGCCGGCGACCCTTGCGCGCTGCCGGCGGCCCAGGCGCTGCGCATGGCAACCTACAACGGCGCGCTGGCGCTTGGCCTCGAACGCTCGATTGGCTCGCTGGAAGTGGGTAAACAGGCTGATATTGTCGCCATCGACCTGGGCGAGCTGCGCGCGCGGCCGGTCTATGACCCGGTCTCCCAGATCATCTACAGCGGCCACCGCGATCAGATCACGCAAGTGTGGGTCGGCGGACGGCGCGTGGTGCGCGACCGCCAACTGACGACACTCGATCTGAAAGACCTGCGTCTATCGACCGAAGCATGGGGCGAACGTATCCGCCAGCCCTGAGGGTCGTCAGTCCTGCGGGATACCGATAGCCTTATCCCAGCGATTGACGATGGAGCAGAACAGATCGGCAGTACGCTCAGCGTCGTAAATCGCTGAATGGGCGGCCGCCGGGTCCCACTTGAAACCCGCCGCTCGCACCGCCCGCGCCAACACCGTCTGCCCGTAGGCGAGGCCTGACAGAGCGGCCGTGTCGAAGGTGCTGAAATTGTGAAACGGCATATCCTTGATGCCACATCTGTCAGCGGCCGCTTTCACGAAAGCGAGGTCAAATGCCGGGTTGTGTCCGACCAGAACCGCACGCGTACATGCATGCTCGTTGATCTGACGGCGCACCGCACTGAACACTTCCTTCATTGCCTCGCCCTCTTCGACCGCCAGGCGGAAGGGATGAAAAGGATCGATTTTGTTGAATTCCAAGGCGCGGCGCTCGAGATTGGCGCCCGGGAAAGGCCGCACATGAAACGCGAAAGTCGCTTGCCGGCGCCAACCGCTGTCGGGGTCGACTTCCAGGGTGACTGCGGCGATTTCCAGCAGGGCGTCGGTGCGGGCATTAAAACCGCCGGTCTCGACATCGACGATGACCGGCAGAAAGCCGCGAAAGCGGCTGGCGATGACATTATCGTTCATGAGCGGCGCGGCACGCACAAGGCGGCCTGTAACGCCGCCACAAGCCGTGCGGTTGGCTTGTGCGTGTGTGCTGCGTAAATTGATTTCAATGGAAAAGTCCAGGCTAGGAAACACCGATACCGAGGTCAGCCGCTTCGCGCTCGGCACCATGACCTTCGGCGCACAGAATAGCGCAGCCGAGGCTCACGCCCAATTGGATGCGGCATATGACGCCGGCATCACACTGCTCGACAGCGCTGAACTCTATCCCGCTCCTGCGAACAGCGCGACCTACGGCGTGAGTGAAGGCATTGTAGGGCAATGGCTCAAACAACGCGGCCTCCGTCAGCAAATGCTGATAGCAACCAAAGTCGCCGGGCCGGCGGCCTTCGTGCCGTGGATTCGCGGCGGCCGCTCGCGCCATGACAGTACCAATCTGAACAGCGCCGTCGAAGGTTCGTTGACGCGTCTCGGCATCGATTGTATCGACCTGCTGCAATTGCATTGGCCGGATCGCGCCACCAACTTCTTCGCTCAGCGCGGCTTCAAGGCGCCACGCGAAGAAGCCCCGTTTGACATCGAGGGCTCACTGCGCGCGCTCGAATCGTTGCGCGCGGCGGGCAAGATTCGTCACATCGGCATCGCCAACGAAACCGCGTGGGGCTTGAGTCAATTCCTGCACCTCGCCGCCGCGCATCAACTGCCACGCGTGGTCAGCATTCAGAATCCCTACAACCTGCTCAATCGCGGCTTCGACAGCGCGCTTGCTGAGATTGCGTGGCGCGAACACTGTGGTCTGCTCGCCTACGCGCCGCTGGCCGGTGGCCTGCTGAGCGGTAAATATGCCGACGGCAGTGCCGGTGCCGAGGCACGTCTTCATCAACATGCCCGTCACTACCGCCAGTTCAGCTCCCCCGCCGCCCATGCCGCGAGCGCGCGTTATGTCGATATCGCACGCGCCGCCGGCCTGGCGCCGGCCGCCATGGCGTTGGCGTTTGTCGCGTCGAAACCCTACGTCACCAGCGTTATCATAGGTGTCACTACGGCCGCGCAACTGGCTTCCAATCTGCGCGCGGCCTCGCTCAAACTGCCCCGCGACGTCCTGCGCGCCATCGACGCCGTGCATGAGGAGATCCCGAACCCGTGTCCGTGACCCCGATTGTTGTTCCGCCCTTGTCAGAACTCACTGCCCTCTCGCCGGTCGACGGTCGTTATGCGCGCCACACCGGTGTATTACGTTCGACCTGTAGCGAATATGGACTGATTCGTTATCGCGTGCTGGTCGAAGTTGAATGGCTAAAAGCACTGGCGGCCAACGCCGGTGTGGCCGAACTGCCAACCTTGAGCGCCGCCGCTCTCGCCCGCCTCGACAGCATTGTGGCCAATTTCGACAGCGAGGCGGCGAGCCGCATCAAAGCCATCGAGCGCACCACCAATCACGATGTGAAGGCAGTGGAATATTTTCTGCGTGAACAAATCGTCGATGAAGCTGCGCTCGCCGGCGCGATCCCCTTCATCCATTTCGCCTGTACCTCGGAAGACATCAACAATCTTTCCTATGGTTTGATGCTGCGCGACGCACGCCGCGACGTGGTGGTGCCGGCACTGCTCGGCATCAATGAACAATTACGCGCGCTTGCGCACGCCTTTGCCGATGTGCCGATGCTGGCTCGCACCCACGGCCAGACCGCCACGCCGACCACCATGGGCAAAGAAATGGCCAATGTCAGCGCGCGCTTGAGCGCGCAGATAGCGCAGTTCGAAGCGGTCGCCATGCTCGGCAAAATCAACGGTGCGGTTGGCAACTACAACGCCCATGTGGTCGCCTATCCCGAAATCGACTGGCCGGCGCTGGCCGCAGATTTCGTGGGCGCACTGGGGCTTTCGTTCAATCCCTATACCACC
Organism: Klebsiella pneumoniae; assembly: GCA_945873015.1. Taxonomy (GTDB): domain Bacteria; phylum Pseudomonadota; class Gammaproteobacteria; genus JADJYF01. Next base: position 2,805 of record CAMCBY010000294.1, on the reverse strand, counting down.
CAGATAGAACCCCACGATTGTGTGGCGGCCTACTGTGATGCGCTGTCACGTGTGAATACGGTCTTGCTGGATTTGTCGCGTGACATCTGGAGTTACATCTCGCTCGGTTATTTCCGCCAGAAAAAACTCGAACACGAAGTGGGCTCATCGACCATGCCGCACAAGGTCAATCCCATTGATTTTGAGAATGCCGAAGGCAATCTCGGCCTCGCCGACGCCTTGCTTGGCCACTTCGCACGCAAATTGCCAATTTCGCGACTGCAGCGCGATTTGACCGATTCGACCGTACTGCGCAATCTCGGCGCAGCTTTAGGTTACACCGTGATCGCCTGTCGCTCGCTGGCGCAGGGTTTGACCAAACTCGAGATCGATCGCGATACCCTGGCGCGGGATCTCGACCAGGCCTGGGAAATCCTTGCCGAGCCGGTCCAGACCGTGATGCGTCGTTATGGCATCAACGATTCCTACGAGCAGTTGAAACAACTGACCCGCGGTCAGCGTATCGATCAAGACGGCCTGCATCGTTTCATCGACGGTCTCGCTATCCCGCAGGACGCGCGCAGTGCCTTAAAGGCCCTGACACCCGAAACTTATATCGGCCTCGCGACCGAGCTGGCTCGCAAAATCTGACATGAACGACGAGGCCGCCCCACCCGCTTTGCATGTGCTTGGCGTCAGCGAGGCGCCTTTTGAAGTCAGTACGCGGGAAGCACTGGCCGAGGTCTGCCTGTCGATGGCCAGCCAGGCACGTCGCACGCTCGACATCGTCAGTCGTCACCTCGACGCGCCCTTGTATGACAACGACGCCTTTGCCGGCGCGGTCAAACGTCTGGCTTTGAGTCATCGAAGTGCACGTGTACGACTGTTCATTCTCGATGCGCGGCCGCTGGTCGGTCAGAACCACAGACTCATCGATCTTGCGACACGCCTGCCGACCTTCATCGACATCCGCACACCGTCAAGCCAATACCGCAGTTATAACGAAGCGCTGCTGATTGCCGATAACCAAGGGTATGTGCGGCGCCAGTTCTCGGACCGCTATGAAGCGGAAGTCGATTTCGCCAGCCGGCGCCGCGCCAGCGCGCTCACCGAGCGTCTGAATGAAATGTGGGAACGCGGTCAGCTCGACCCGAATTTCAGGAGATTGTCTTTGTGAAAAGATTCGGCAGCGCCCTGCTCCTGTTGTTCGTGAGTATCGCTGTCCACGCTGAACTGCTGGTGCTGGAAGTGGTGCCACTCAAACATCGCCTCGCCAACGACTTGTTGCCGACCCTGCGCGAACTGGTCGCCGAGGGCGGCTCGGTCACCGGCCTCAACAATCAGCTCATCATTCGCACCACCCCCGCCAACCTGGCCGAGCTGAAACAGGTGCTCGCGAGCATCGACCAGCGTCAGCAACAGTTGCGCATCACCGTGCGCCAGAACGTGCAGGGTGACAGCCAGGCGGCCGCCGACGGGATCGCGGCGCGTCTCCATGCCGGCGATGCGGAAATCGCGGCCGGTATGGGTGGCCCGGGCGGGCCGGGCGGTGCCGCCATCCGCTACCAGGGAGAACACGGCGGTGTCAGCGTCGAGCGTTATCGCACCCAGGACCGAGACGATCGTGCGAGCACCCATTTCGTCACCGCCATTGAGGGCACGCCGGCATTTATCACCACCGGCCAATCCCTGCCGCTGCCGCAGACGTCGGCGGTGGTGACGCCCTTCGGTGCCCAGCTGCAGCAATCGCTCGACTACCGCAACGTCGGCAGCGGGGTCTATGTCACGCCACGGCTGCACGGCGACGAAGTCACACTCGTTATCTCCCCCTATAACGAGCAACTCACCCGCCAGGGCGGCGGCATGATAGACGAACGCAACGTCAACACCGTTTTGCGCGGGCGTCTCGGCGAATGGCTGCCCCTGGGCGGCGCAAGCAGTGCCAGCCACGATGCGCGCGGTGGCGATCTGACCAGCACCACACGGCACGATGCGCAGGCCTACGAGGTCTGGGTAAAAGTGGAAGTCGCTCCTTAAGTCCACGACAATAGCGGCCTCGTAGCGCGGTGCCTCCGGCACCGGCACAGGCTTAAGGACCTTTTCTCGATGCTCTTACTCCGCGGCAGCCGCGCGCTCTCCCCGTTTCGTCTCGATAAATTGCTGGCCGCTGGCCGCGCGCAATGTGCCGAGCTCACCGCACTCGAGGCCGAACATGTCTACGTAGCGTGGCTGAACAGCCCTGCCGACGACACCCCCGCCCTACGCGAGCGCCTGCTGGCTCTGACCCGCGCCGTGGCGGTCATTGATGCCGCCCTCGACCCACAACCCGAATTATTGGTCGCACCTCGCCTCGGCACTATCTCGCCGTGGTCGAGCAAGGCAACCGATATTGCGCGCAATTGCGGCGCGCCGCTGCTGCGCATTGAACGGGTGACGGCGTGGCGCTGTGGCGGTGTCGCAGCCGCCGGACGGGCCGCGCTGCTGCCCTTACTGCACGATCGTATGACCGAGACCGTGCTCGCCAGCTGGGCCGAACTCGCACGTCTGCACAGCGACGCGACACCGCGCCCGCTGCGCCATGTGCCGCTGGCGCGCGAAGGACGCGCCGCGCTGGTCGATGCCAATCGAAATCTTGGCCTCGCGCTCGCAGACGACGAGATTGATTATCTGGTCACGCGTTTTACCGAACTCGCGCGCGATCCGAGTGATGTCGAACTCATGATGTTCGCGCAGGCCAACTCCGAACATTGCCGCCACAAGATTTTCAACGCGAGCTGGACCATTGACGGCGTGGCGCAGGACCACAGTCTGTTCGGCATGATTCGT
>CAMCBY010000293.1 GCA_945873015.1 Klebsiella pneumoniae | reverse complement strand
GGTCTCAAACTGAGCGTCGGCAGGTGATCTTCTGTGGGTCAGACTTCAGTCTGACATTCACAGGCGATTGGCGGCAGGAGGCTTTCACGACAGTGTCAGACTGAAGTCTGACCCACAATGACCAGAACGATCCTGCCGGTGCGATATCGCGCTCAATACTGCTACCGGTTCCTCACGATTCCAGTTTGTTACCGGGATTAAGCTCGGTACTACCAAGCGCTTGATTCGTAATATCAGTTTCAGACCTACACCCAATAAATTCGCACCTACAAGGAATGGGGCGACGCATCAGGAGCGCAGCACCTGTCCCGACCGTGCTTCGGTCACCGCGCCGTTCTCGTACAGACATTCGCCGTTGACGATGGTGTGCAGGATGCCGCGTGAGGGCATGACCATCCGTTTACCGCCGCCCGGCAGATCGTAGCGCCGTTCACCTCGATTGCTGGAGCCGACGGTGGCCGGGTCGAACACCGTAATGTCAGCCGCCAGACCGACGCCGAGACGGCCACGGTCGGTGATACCGAAAAAATCCGCCGGGTCGCTGGTCAGGCGTCGCACGCCTTCTTCCAGAGTCAGCGCGCCGTGTTCACGCACCCAGGTGCCGAGCACAAAGGTCGGATAGCCGGAATCGCACAACATATCGAGATGGGCACCACCGTCGCCGAGTCCGTAAAGCATGGCGGGGTTGTTCAGGATCTCTTTCATGCGATCGACACGATGGTTGAAGGTTGAAAGCGTGAATTCGATATCGAGATCGTCGGCCAAGGTCAGGTCAAAAAAACAATCCACAGGATCCTTGCCGAGCGCTTGCGCGATTTCTGTCACGCTCTGGCCCTCATAGGACTTGAGTTCCTGGTGATGCGCTTCGTGCACGCGCACCCGCGACCAGTTGCCAAAGGACTGCGGGCGTTTCAGTTCTTCGCGAAAACGGGCGCGAAACTCGGGGTCGGCATACACCAGCCGCTGCGCTTCCTTGGATTGATCCTGGAACACGCGCTGCCAGGACGGAAAGGCGGCGAAGATAAACGGGTTGCGCATATTCGCTTCACGCGTCAACGGCAGTGGCGAGGTTTGTGGCCGCGCACCGCGGGCGATCAACGGCGCAACCTTGCGCAGCGTATCGCGCACCGCTTCGGGAATGTCGTCACGGTCAAACATCGCAATGAATGTGACCGGCCGTGCACTCGCCTCCAGCAGCACTTCGAGTAACGCATATTCGTCGTCGGCCAGCACCGCTATCTGACGCGTCAATGCCACTTCAACAGCGCCCTTGCCACGGGATTTTAATACCTGGCCATAGGCGCGGTACTCATCGTGGCTGGCGTTGCGGCACGCGAGCGGGCGGCCACCGTAACCCATATGCTGATTGAGCACGGTGCTGGAGAAACCAAATGCGCCGGCGTCCATCGCCTCGCCGAGCAGCGCGGCAATGCGCGCGGTCTCGTCGGCATCGGCAGCGCGCTCCATCGAAGCATCACCCATCACGTAATGACGAAAGGGCGTGAGCGGTGCGAGAAACGCGAGATTGATGCCCGGCCGGCGCCGCGCGGCGGCCGCCATGAATTCGGGGAAGGTTTCGAAATCCCAGGTAATACCGCGTTCGAGCACTTCAAACGGGATGGCCTCGACGTTCACCAGGTCACGCATCGCGACCTCGCGCGCCGCCGGTCGGCAGGGGGCAATGCCGACGCCACAATTGCCCATCACCACGCTGGTCACGCCGTGCCACGGCGAAGGCGTGGCAGCATTGTCCCAGCACATCTGCGCGTCGTAATGGGTATGGGGATCAATAAAACCGGGGGCGACCACACAGTCGCTGGCGTCGATGCTGCGCGTAGCGCTGTCTTGCTTGGCGCCGATAGAGACTATCTTGCCGTCCTTGACGCCGACGTCGGCGCGAAATCCTGCGCGACCGCTGCCGTCGACCACGGTGCCGTTCTTGATCAGTAAATCGAGGGCCATGTGCATCTCCCCAATGACAGGTACCAGTCATGAGGGTAACCGCAGAGGCTGGTCAGGCGAAACCCGCGGGCGGGGGGGACGGGAGGGGGCCGGGCAGTCGCGAGACGACGCACCGCGCAATCACGAGACGGCGACTCGTTTATCCGAGTCGCCGTGCTCGGCAAGACCTAGACGCGCTGGCGACGGCGCGCCGCGAGACCGAGCACGCCCAAAGCACCACCGAGCAGGAGGGCCGGTGCCGGCAGCGGCACAGCCGCAATCTGGAGTCGGAAGAAGCTGCCGCCGTTGATGGAGGTGAACTTCAAACCGTCGCCCAGGGTGGGCAACAGGATGTTGCCGAAGGCACCGGTAATGCTGTCGGCGAGGATGATGTCAAAGGCGTCGCCCAAGGTCGGCACATAACCCGACAGCAACGAAACTTGCAGTGTGCCCCCGAGGCTGGCGGCGCCCTGCACATCAAGCAGGTCGTAATCGGTGACACTGGTGCCACCCAGATCGACGGCGAAAAGGCCGCCAAGCAAAGCCAAGCCGTCGCTGATAGCGAAGCGCTGCGTGGCATCGTTGGTATCACCCGGCGTCAGCACGCCGCTCGCGCTCAATACCAGCTTGCCATCGATATTGCCGTGCCCGAGCAACTCGCCGCCGGCGAACTGCACACCAAACGTATCGCTCGCGCCCAGCGTGCCGCCGTTGATAAAAGTGGTGCCGGACAATTGCTGAAACTTGACGGTCTGCATACTCGCATTGACACCGTCGATGGAGATGCCGAAGCGGCTGGCGGCGATCACTTCGCCAAAGGAGACACTCGCGCCATTGCTGAGCAACAGCTCGCCATCGAGCTCGTTGTTGAAATTCTGCCCCGACAATTGTGCGCCATCGACCTTGATCACGGAGTGATTGTCGAGGGTGTCGATGCTGGCACTGGCACCCGCCGACACTTCGAAAGTGCCATTGTTGGTGACCACATCCTCGGCTCGGTACTGCGCGGACGCACCGCTGAGCTTGAGGGTGCCGGCGTTGATCTGACTGTTGGTCTGCACCCGCCCCTGTTCAACCGCCAGCACGCCCTTGTTGTCGATGCTGTGGGTGTTGAGTTCGCCGCCCGCTTCAACCTGGAATAGTCCATCGTTGGTGAGATCGCCGTGAATGGCGAGCACGCTGCCGGCGCCTGTCACCAGCGCATTGGCGTCAGTGTGATTAATCATGCTGTTGGCGGCTGCGGCCGCACCGCCGGCGATGCGCAAACTCGCAAAATTATCGAAGCTCTCCGCGCGCAGAGTGGTGGTGCCGCTCATACGCCAGTCACCAGAATTAAACACGCCCTGCACGACCTCAACCGCGGTGCCCGCGCCACTGACTTCGAGCGCGCCGCCGCTTTGCATGAAGATGCGTCCGGCCTCAAGCGCGGCACCACCGTTGACGGCCAGGGCGGCGAACGTATCGACGGTGCCGGTCACGGCGAGTTTGCCGGCATTCACGGTCAGGGCGCTTTTGTTCAACAGCTCCTTGGCGAGATTGGCGGTGGCGCTGGAGGTGATGGCGCCAGGGTGGGTGATTTCGACAAAATCATCGGCCGTCGGCAGCGCGCCGCCCGACCAGTTCGCCGCGTTCTCCCACGCCCCGTCACCGGCAGTCCAAGTCAGGTTGGCGGCGAATACGAGCGGTGCACCCGATACCAGTGCCATCGCCACGAGCGGGCGAGCGGTACGTTTCAGCGTGGAGTTTTTCATAGTATCGATTATGGTCATGGCTATTGACTTGTCTCCCTAACAATTGTGTCGTCCCTGACCTGCAACAAGAATTTACACACGGCTGCCACGCTTGGGCGGCGCATCCACCACACCCTCGGCCGTCGCCCATAGCGTACCGGAGACCTGGCAACCGGACTCCACCCGAATGCGTGGAGCTGTGACCGTAGTCGCGAGACCGGGTGTGCCGATGACGCTGCCGGCGGCGATCGAAATCGAAGATTCCGAGACCACCGGCCCTTTCACCAGGCAGCCGGGGCCGATAGTGATCGGGCCTGGACACACCAGTGCACCGCGCACCACACAGCCGGCGCCCAGCACCAAGGCCGCGCCGGCCTTGAGATTGCCGTTCATCTCGCAGCTGGTGCCAACGTCGAGACTGCCGCGGGTGACGAGATGGGTATCGACGCGCGTCGCGGTAAAGAGTTTCAGATCGCCCTCACACGACACCGTGCGTTCATCGAGTTGACGGGCGTGGCGCGGCACCGTCCAGGCGATGGACGCCGGGCGCTGCATGCCGAGGCCACCCGCCACCGCCGCGTCGGAAGCGAAACGTACTACCTCGGCATTCAGACGCTGGAAACGCGTGCCGGGTGCAAGGGTGATGGACGAGGTGCTGGAGATACGGCCATACACTGTGCAGTCGCGGCCGATATGCACATGGCCCTGGGAGTGCAACCAGCGCGCCACAGTGCAGTTCTGGCCAAGCACCAGATCGGTGCCGGCATACACCGCGCGAAACGTCGAATTGGCGCCACCATACAGTTGCCCGCCGCAGTAGATCTCCTGCTCATAGACATAGCCGCCTTCGATCATGAGGTCGCCGCAGCCAATCAACAGTGTATTGACCAGCCGTGTGCGCCGGATTTCGTCCGACCATTGCGGACGACTGTCGGGCCCGAGCAACAGAAAACCTTGGCCAGGGCGGAACTCGCCTTCGTAATCGGCGGGCGGTGCGAGTGGGTCGATACCCTCGCGTTCGAAAAAATTCTGGATCTGATCGAAAAACGAAAGGGCAAAGTGGCGGATGTTGGTGTCCTGCTCACGCACCACCATCAGCGGCTCGGCATCCGTGCCAGCCAACCATTCGCACAAGGCCGGTACAAAGGGTGCCGTACACACCACCAGCGCCACCAGCCAGAACGCCGCACTCCACATCATGGCGGCTTGCCGTTGGCGCGGTAGCGCGCGGTTTTGTCCCAGCGCAACTCCCGTCGCCGCAACGTATCGTCGAACACCAGCGACACACAGGCGCGTGTGATGTTGATGAGACTGACCAGGAAATTCAGAAAATTGAGCGGCAACAGCCGCAGCCGCCGCCGTGAACCATCGAGATGCAGCGCCGCGGCTATCTCAAAGAATGCCGCGTAATTGCCAAGTGCGCTGAACGAGACCAGGCCGAACACGACCAGCACACCGCCGCGCAATACTGGCTCGCCGAGCAGAAACAACATGAATGCGCTCACGAAGCCGAGCAGCAGCAGCGGCGCGAGCAGATATACACCGAGCAGCAAGACAGCATCGAGGCGGGCCAGGGCGCCTAAACCCGGTGCGCGCAAAGTGCGGCCAAGATGCCGCAACGCGACCTGATTGTGGCCTTTGGTCCAGCGCATGATCTGCCGATTGCGCTCCTGCCAGACCTCCGGCACTTCTTCGTAACACTCGCAACGGTTTTCGTACACGGTCTTGAAACCGGCCAGCATCAGACGATAAGTGAGATCGGTATCCTCGGCATAAACATCCACCCGCCAACCGCCCACCGCGCGCAGCGCCGACAGCCGCACGCCACCGACCGAACCACCGTACTGCGGTAACAGATGCAGATTCATGCGCGCCTGCTGGTCGACCTGATAGCCGCCGGCGCGCTCGAGATCGAGCAGGCGCGTGAGCAGGTTGCTGGCGGTGTTATGCGGCACCACTCTTCCCATCACCGCGCCGACTTCGGCATCGAAGAACGGCGCCGCAATCTGCTTGATGAGACCGCGGCCCGGCACATAATCGGCATCGAATACG
>CAMCBY010000292.1 GCA_945873015.1 Klebsiella pneumoniae | reverse complement strand
TGAGGTGCCCTATACCTTTCTCAGCCGCACTGCCAGCGTGGTGCCGGAAATCCTCGCCTCGGCCGGCTTTGACAGTGTGCCGTTATGGATACAGCTCGATCGCCAAACGCCGCCCCTGATCGGAGAACTGCTGCGCTTCCAACCAGCGCTCATCATTGCGCCCGATGACCTGGCAGACGGCTTGCGCAACAGTGCCGCCGCGCGGGAAGACCTGCTTTACTTCCACGGTCTTGCCGCCGCGGTGGGTTGTCCGTTGCTGGTGCCCATGGTTGACGGCGCCGAGCAGATGGACTGCATAGCGAGAATGGGCGGTAACCTCGTCGCCGGTGCTTGGCCGAGTTCCGCCTTGAACGCGCAACGCACCGCAGTCGACGGCAAACGCAGGCTGCACTGAGACGCGGACGACGGCGGACGCTGCGCTGCTTCTGCCGTCGGTGGCCCGTTCACCATCAAACGCGGTGCGCGCAGCGACTCTGTTCTGCATGGCCCTGACCGCCATCGCCGCGGTCACGATAGCGCACGAACGTTTTCTGCCAATCAGACCCGCAACACCGCCCCACTCGCCTCTGCCGCTGCTGGTCGGCGACATTCTGCAACACGTCTCCGAAGTACGACTGGCCTGGCAAGCGCAGGGGCGGGACGAATGGGTGGACTATCGCGGTCGCCGCGTGCGCGTAAACCGGCAAGGCTTGCCTCATGCGGATAGCACAGGTATCGCTCGCTGCCTGCCTGCGCAAGCGCACCAGAGCATGTATCACGGGCCGCTGGTGATATGGCTGCGAGCGGATACTGACGGAGGTCCGTGGGTCGAGTATCGAATCGACGAGTCCGATGACGCGGTGCCACGGCTGCGAGTCATTTCGTCACCCTCAACCTGAGGTAGCCGGCAGGCACGGGCGCGGTCTGATACGGCGCGGCCGCGCGGTGCCGATATCCTTTTCATATCTCAGTCGACAGCACATCTGCGGCGGGGGATGGAGGAGGGCTGGTTAGCCCCTTTTTGTAATGCGCCTCGCCTGAGAAACGTTGTCTCGTTTGCGCTTGACTTTATGTTGCCGACAGGCGGTTCTGCTCTGTGTCCGACGCCGTGCGGCCCGCATCGTCCAGACAGCGCAGTATTACTGCGAATAGCGTTTCAGGGGACATCGGCTTGGCCATGAAGGCGTTCATGCCTGCCGCCAGACAGAGGGCGCGTTCCTCCTTGAAAGCTTTGCCGGTCATCGCCAGCACCGGCGTCTGTCGGTGGTGCTCTATTTGACGGATGCGTCGCGTTGCCTCCAGCCCGTCAAAGCCCGGCAAACTAAGGTCCATCAATATGAGGTCATAGGCTTGACTTTTCGCCACGGCTTCGGCTTCCTCTCCGGTCCTCGCAATGTCGACCGAGAGGCGCGATAAGCCCAGCAATTCGCTCGCAAGTTCGGCACTTTCGACGTCGTCTTCCACCAGGAGAATACGGGCGCCTGCGTACTGCGCATCGAGCTGCGCTTCAGCGTCAGCGTCAGCGTCAGCGTCAGCGTCAGCGTCAGCGTCAGCGTCAGCGTCAGCGTCAGCGTCAGCGTCAGCGTCAGTAAGAAGCTCCTCGATCGCCGAAAGCTTGTCGAAACGAGCCGTCAACCAAAAGGTGCTTCCCACGCCAGGGACGCTGCGCACGCCCACCGTGCCACCCAGGATCTTGGCCAGTCGTTTATTAATAGCTAGCCCGAGTCCGCTGCCCTCAACCTCCCTCATAATTCCAAGAGCAAGGCGGCGGTAATCCTGGAACAAGGTGGCAAGCTCTTGATTATCTATCCCCGGACCGTTGTCTTCGACTTCGAACCGCAGCAGGAGCTGCGCATCAGTTTCCTGTTCAATGAGCGCGCGAAATGTGATCGTCCCCTGGCTCGCGAACTTCACTGCATTGGCACCGTAGTTGAGCAGCGCCTGTCGCAGCCGCGTGCGATCCCCCCATACCATATCAGGCAGAGCACAGACCTCGAGCGCGACCGCCAGATTCTTCGCATCGACTTGGTCCCGCAACAGGAACACCACTTCCTGCAAAACGCTTTGGACGTTGACACGATCGTATTGCCTCACCGCTGTAACGGATTCGAGTTTCGCAATCTCGAGTACGTCGCGGGTCAGATCCATAAGGTGCTGGCCGGCGCGAGTGATCTGCGCGATGAACTGCTTTTGTTCGACGGGCAGGTAACTGCGGGTCATCAATCCGGTAGCGCCGATGATGACGTTGAGCGGCGTGCGTATCTCATGGCTGATCGCGGCCAGGAAGGCCATGCTGCCCTTGGCTTTCGCTTCCGCGGTGGCCGTCACTTCCGCCAGTCGCGCCTTGGACTGCCGAAGCAGATCGCAATGTTGCGCATATGCCCTGGCGCTCCCTACCCAGCCCGCCACCAGCCGCGCGAATTCGCCGTCGTTCAGATTGAAGCCGTGCTTGCGGGGCCGCGCGGACCAGAAACAGAGCACGGCCCACGCCGCATTTGCAGGGATTACCGTGACGCCGAGAAATGCCGCGGGGTAGGCCCAGGGCAGCGCTGGGGCGGCGGACAACTGACCGCTCGCGGCGCCACCGAACATCACGAGATCGTCACTCTGAAGCGTCAGTTCGCACAGCGAACCACGCAAGGCAAACCGCTGGCCGTCGCGCAGGGTGTCGGGCGGCGAAACTTGAGCATAAATCTCTGCTTGGGCGGCGTCGATGACGCAGCAGCTCGCGAACTCCATATCCAGCACGTCGGCACCGATGCGCAGCGCCTCGCGCAGCGCCTCCTTCATTGCTTCCATCGAGCGCGGGCGTATGCCATGGAGGCGCCGCGCCGCCTCGAAACTTCGCTGAACTGAAGCGAGGTCCAGCGTGGGAGCGTCTGAGGCGTTATGGGTCCCGTGGCGAGCCGTGGCCAAGGCAGCCGCCAAACCGCCGAATGCCGGGCGAGGTTCGCGACGTATGGCAAGCACCAGCAGTGGTATGCCGAGTGCGCTCAGCGCCAGCGCCATCAGCGTCTCTTGAAGGAGTGCGACCGGGCTCTGGAGGAAAGCGCCCGGCTGGTCACCGCCCCGGCCGACGGAAAGGTCGTGCCAGAACAATGACAAGGTCGACCGCTGCCGAGTCTCCTCATCGGCCTGCGGGAGCGCATCGCGTTGCCCGTCCGCAGCGGTTGCGACGGCCGTCAACCCCCGCCGGCGCTCGCCATCGAAAGCGAGCACAGCCGGCACGGCGTCACCCTCGGCTGCGTGCTTCAGCGCATGAATCTCGTCGGCAGTGAAGGGCGCAGGTGCCGTGGTGCCAACCGCATGGTTGCCGCCGACAGGCGGCCACATATTCCTCCCCACATCCACGCAAAGCGCGGCGAGCAGCACCGCATCGAGAATCACCAATCCGGCGATGATGGCGGTGCGCATTGTCATGCCCGTCGCCATAGATCGCGGTGCGCAACCAGCGTATCGCGCACATGTCGTATCGAGCGCTGGAGCTTTAGCTTGAAAAGTTTCACGACGAATGACTCCTTGGATGTTCAATCGAGCACGGATGTGGCGAACTCGATGCCGCGCGCCGAGCTCAGGGCAGGCGGCGTTGGTGCAGTCCAATGCATGCCCGCTGGCAATCCATTCGAAAATCTGAAGAGTAATTCAGTCTTGAATAGGTGGCGCTGCCGTTCCATCCGTTGTGGAGATAAGAGGGCAGGTGAAGGCGCGGTGCCTCGCAGTTCGATAGCGATAGGGGCGATTGGCGGCAGAGTGCCCGACCAGAAGCATCCGCAATGGTTTCAATCATTGCGCCGAATCCGACAGGCACCATGGAGTGACAACTACAATAGAGCGGAGCCGCTATGGCTACGCACGTTCGACAGCCGCAACACGGGATACAGATCTCAGGAGTCCAAACGCAAAATGTCAGATTACGAGACTCAGGATGCGAACGACCAACTCGCGGCGTTGTGGCGCGCTCACGCAGAGCAAGCGCTGGCGCGCTTGGAAGCCGTGCGCGCGCGGCGCAGACAGCGTCGCAGCGCTGGCAACGTGGTTCCGTTTCCGACGCGCCGGCTACGTATCGAGGAATAGCACATTTGAGCTACTAACGGGTGTGCGTTGTGAGGGGTGGATGCGGCCGTTGTCACTGGTCGACACACTCCATATCACCGCGCTTGAACCGTGGACCAGCCGTCGTCCATTCGCCTCTCTGATCGCCTCGCCAGGCGGCCACGCCGGGCGGCCACGCCGGGCACCGCAGCCAGACTAGACGATGAAATGTCCAAACCAGCAAGGCTCCGGCGTCGCCATCGTCGATGAAGTGACGACCGAGGTGCGTAAGGCCATGCTCCCGGTCATCTTGATTTCGTGGGGCGCCGACGTTATCGCGCTGTGCCCCATCCTCTACATGTTCGAAGTCTATGACCGCGTGGTGAGCACGCGGGATGTCGGCACCTTGCTGATGCTCTCGGCAGCGCTGATATTCGCGGTGGCGATGGCCGAAGTGCTGCACTTTTTCCGCAGTCGCCTGCAAGCGGAGGCTGCCCGACACATCGAATCGAAGCTGGCCGGCCCTGTGGCGCACGCCGTGGTGGGCGCACAACTGGCCACGCAGCCTCTGCGCGCGCGCGCGATTCCCCAGGACGTGCGCGCCATCAGCCAGTTCGTTGCATCGCCGGCGGCCGCCGGCATGCTGGAGGCGCCCATGGCACTTCCGTTTCTCTGCGCCTTGTGGCTAATGGACCCATGGCTTGCGCTCGTGGCTCTACTTGGGCTCGGCGCAACGGCGATACTGGCTTGGCTCAATGAGATCGTGCTGCCGCCCAAGCTGGAACTGGCGCGTAATCATGCCGAAGCTTCGCAACAGCTCTTTTCCATGTTCGTGGCTCGACCGGGGGCGGCGGTGGCGATGGGCATGGAATCGCGCATGCGGGCGCGCTGGTTTGAACTGCAGAAGCGCTTCCTGCGCTCGCAGGCTGCGGTTTCGCTGGACGCGGGTCGCCTGCAGGCGACCTCGAAGTTCGTGCAACTCACGCTCGGTTCGTCCTTGCTTGGCCTTGCCGCCTGGTTAACGCTGGAAGGCCGATTGCCGGTCAATGGCAGCCTCGTCATCATCGCCTCATTGCTCGGTGCACGCGTCCTGCAGCCTTTGGGCAAGGTCGTGGCCGGCTGGAAATCGCTGGTCGGCGCACGGCAGAGGCATGCCCGATTGAGCGCCGCTCTCCGCGACTACCCAATGCCCCCGCCCAGCATGCCATTGCCTTCGCCCAGCGGCGGCTTGAGTGCCATCTCGCTCGCCGTGGCGCCTCCCGGACGTACTCAGGTGGTGCTGGAAAACCTGCGCTTCGAGATCATGCCGGGCCAGGGCTTGGCGGTGGTCGGCCCGTCGGGCGTGGGCAAGTCGTGTCTGCTCGCGACCTTGGTCGGCGCATCGAAGGCCGCCGCAGGCGTGGTGCGGCTCGACGGCGTCGACATCCACGTCTGGAACAAAATTGAGCTCGGTCCCTATATCGGTTATGTGGCGCAGGACGTCGATTTGCTGGAAGGCAGCACCGCCGACAATATCAGTCGCTTCGAAGCACCGTCCGCCGAGCGTGATGAAAAGCTAAGTCGCGCGGTGGAAGCTAGCGGCCTTGCGGACATCTGGGACTCGATAGCGGATGGGCTCGACGCGCGCCTAGGTGCGCGGGGTGCGCCCTTGTCGGGTGGTCAGCGCCAGCGTGTTGCGCTGGCGCGGGCACTGTACGGCGAGCCACGCCTGCTAGTGCTTGACG
>CAMCBY010000291.1 GCA_945873015.1 Klebsiella pneumoniae | reverse complement strand
CTCTTGGGCACGCCGGCTTTGATCTGGGCGTCGTTGATGTAGTTGACCAGCACCGGGCCGAGGATACCCGCCACCGACCACGCGGTCAGCAAACGACCGTGGATGGCGCCCACCATCTGCGTGCCGAACATATCGGCAAGATAGGCCGGAATGGTCGCGAAACCGCCGCCATACATGGTCAGGATGACGCAGAACAAGGCGACGAACAGCGCCACGCTGCCGGCGGCACCGGCACTCGGCGCGGCCGCGTACAAGGCCATGCCCAACACAAAAAAGATGAAATAAGTCGCCTTGCGTCCGATGTAGTCCGAGCACGAAGCCCAGGCGATGCGCCCGCCGATATTGAACAGCGACAGCAGGCCGGTGAAGCCGGCGGCGATCGCGGCAATCTGACCGAGCTGCGCGGCGTTCAACTGATCGAATTTCAAATCCAGCCCGAGCAGGCGACCACCAAAAATCTCCTGCAGCATGGGCGAAGCCATGCCAATCACGCCGATGCCGGCCGATACATTCAGGCACAGCACACCCCACAACAGCCAGAACTGCGGCGTGCGCCAGGCGCGGCTCACATGCACATGGCGCTGCGTGATCATGTTGTCGCCGCGGCGTTGTTCAACGCCCTGCCAGCCCGCTGGTTTCCAGCCGGTGGGCGGCACGCGGTAGGCGAAGGCGCCGGTCATCATGAACACCAGATAGACTGCGGCGAGGGTCAGGAAGGTCTGCCACACGCCGACCGAAGTCGTGCTCGCGTAGTGTTTCATGAGCAGGTCAGCGAGTGGTGAGCCAATCATGGCGCCACCGCCGAAGCCCATGATCGCCATCCCGGTCGCCATGCCGCGGCGGTCAGGAAACCACTTGATCAAGGTCGACACCGGCGAGATGTAACCGAGGCCGAGACCAATGCCGCCGATGAAGCCCGAACCAAGCCACATCATCCACAGCTGATGCAGGTAGACACCTGCTGCCGAGATCACCAGACCACCACACCAGCACAGCGCGGCGACAAAACCGGCTTTGCGCGGGCCGACGTGTTCCAGCCAGCCGCCCCAGAGTGCGGCGCTCGAACCGAGGAAGACAAAAAACAAGGTATACATCCAGCCGAGCAGGGGTTTGTCCCAGTCGCACTGCGTGGTGGTGAGTTTGGCCAGTACGCCCATCTCGGCGGGGCAGGCGAGCGGCGCCGTGATGCCGAGCGCATGCATGAGCGGCAACCAGAACACCGAGAAACCGTAAGCCATGCCGATGCACAGATGAATGCACAGCGCGGCCGGTGGCACCAGCCAGCGGTTGAAGCCGGGGTGGGCGATGGTGCGTTCTTTGGCCAGCAATGACATGCGAACACTCTCCCCGAAGACGACGCGCACGGCTGCCGTGCGCGAATGACAATAAGCCCGCGATTCTACGCGCAAATGCCAGCGCTCGACGTCGCACACACGTGCCCGCGCGGGCTAGCGCAGCGCCGTTTGACCAGGCGCAGTTTTGTCGCCGTCTTCGCGCAGGCAACGCCATGAAGTGCGCTGACATGGCGCGGTGACGGGAATGTTGTAGGCTGTCGGCTTCATCCAGCCAGGAGCCCCCATGGTGGCCAGCTTTGTTTCGTTTCGTCGTTACGCGCTACGCGCGCTCATCCCCTGCAGTCTTCTCTTCACCGTCGCGACCCATGCCGTCGCCGACGAGGCGGCCGACAAGCTGCTGGAAGAAAAAATTCTGAAAGTCATCCGCGAACACCCCAAGGAAATCATGGAGGCGGTGGTCGGTTATCAGCGTGGCCAGGCCGAGCAGCGCATGAAGAGCGCTGAAACCCGCCTCATGGAGCAGGTCGCCAAATTGGACAAACAGCAGTTGCTGGGCGACTCGCCGGTGCGCGGTAAAGCCGGCAGCAAGCTGGTGCTGATCGAGTTCTCGGATTTTCAGTGCCCTTATTGCGCCAAGGCCAATCAGACCATGCAACAGTTCATGGCCAGCCACGGTCAGGAAGTGGCGCTGGTGTATAAACATCTGCCGCTCAGTGAAATGCACCCTGACGCTGCCGATGCCGCGCTGGCGTCGTGGGCCGCTCAGCAGCAGGGCAAGTTCTGGGAATTTCACGATGCGATGTTCAGTGCGCCGGACAAACTCGGCGAGGGCTTTTATACCGCCACCGCCAAGAGCCTCGGTCTTGATCTCGCACGCTTCGACAAGGACCGCGCCAGCGATGCGGCCAAGGCCGCCATCCAGCGCGATGTCGATCTGGCTGGCACGCTCAACATCCAGGCCACGCCGCAGTTCCTGCTCAATGCGCGTCCCATTACCGGCGCCGCTCCGCTCGAGGAATTCGAGAAAACCCTGGGCGAGGCGCGCGCGGCGTTGAAGTAGCTGCATGCCGGTCCCTCTCTCCGGCGCTGGGGAGAGGGACCGGTTGAATGTGCGAATGAATTCGCACCTACGGGTAGCCTTGACCCTGCCTCTGTGGGTCCGACTTCAGTCGGACATTCAAGGGTGCTTTGCGGAGTGCGGTGAAATGTCAGACTGAAGTCTGACCCACAGAAATCGTGATCCGCAGGTCCCGGTTTGTAGGTGCGAATTTATTCGCACATTCAAATCGCCGTCACCTCACTCCTCGTCGTCATCCATACGAAACGGCTGCCACCACAGCAGCAGTTGCGGCATCAAGGTCAGCGCCGCAAGCAGCGCCACGCTCATCGCGACCGCGGTCAAGAGGCCGAACAGGATGGTCGGAATAAAATTCGACAGCATGAGGATCGAGAAACCCACCACTACCGTCACGGTGGTATAGAAACCGGCCTTGGCGACATTGTTGTGACAGTAGTGCATGGTCGCGAGCGGGTCGCGCAGACGCCGCAACTCGACTTTGTAGCTGTACAGATAATGGATGCAGTCCTCGACCGCGATGCCGATGGTGATTGAGGCAATCGTAATGGTCATGATGTCGAGCGGGATCTTCATCCAGCCCATGAAACCAAGGATGGTGACCGCGCCCAGCAGGTTGGGCAGGATGCCGATCACGGCTGCTTTGAACGAGCGGAACATGATCAGCAGCGGCACCATGATGCACGCTATTGCCGAACCGAAGGTCAGAATCTGCGACCTGTACAGGCTCTGCAATACATTGTTGTAGAGCACCAGCAGGCCTGAAATCTCATACTCCTCGGGCTTGAGCTTCAAGCCGGCACTGAGGCCGGCATCGATACGCTCGAGCAATTCTTTACGCTGCAAACCCGGCTGGGTGTCGAAAATGCGCGCGCTGATACGCATCTCGTTGTCGTACACCGATACGAAGGGTGTGAACAGAAAGGCCTTGGCTGCGTCCGGCATCTGGCGGTAGATGGTTTCGATGCCATCAGCGCCCAATGGTTTGCCGTCGTTCATCGACTCGGCGACGCGCAAGGTAGAGTCCAGCGACAATACCTTGCCAATCTCTGGTTGTTTTTCCAGAAAGGCATGCACCGCTTTCAGCCGCGTAATCCTGGCATCGCTGAACCACGACAACGGCGCCTGTTCGGCGCTCGCCACATCATCGAACATCGCCGCCAGATCGCCCGCACCCGATTGGGTGTCGGCGGCGGCACTCTGGTCTGGCGGAAACTTGAGAATGATGTCGAGCGGCGTAGTGCCACCGAGCTTCTGGTCAATGAGTTCCAGGCCCTGGTGAATCTCGGTGTCCTTATGAAAGTAGGACACGAAGCTGTTCTCGACCTCGAGCCTGCGCGCGCCGAAGGTCGCCAGCACCGCCACCAGCAGCGAGATCACAACAATGGCGCGGCCGTGACGTTCGGTCAGTCGTGCCAATGCTTCGGTGAAGGCATACCCTTGAGCCTCAGGCCTGCTCAACTCGCGGCGTTGGGTCATCACCAGCAGCGCCGGGAACAGCGTGAAGGTGCTGACGAACGCGACCATGAGACCGATGGACATCATCCAGCCGAAATCGATGACCGGTTTGATGTCGCACAAGACGAAAGAGCCGAAACCGATGATGTTGGTCAACACCGAATACAACGACGGTCGCGCCATTTCGCCGGCCGTGCGCCGCACCAGTTCGTACTGACTGAGCTCGGGGTTGTCACGCAACAGTTCGCGATAGCGCACCACCAGGTGGATATTCATCGACATGGTCAGGATCAGCATCAGCGACACAAAGTTGGTCGAGATGATGGTGACCTTCCAGCCCACCAGTCCGAGCAGCCCGAACATCGCGGTGCTGGCATACAGGCAACTCGCGAACGGCAGCGCCACCCAGCGCACTTCGCGGAAAATGATGCCCATCATCAATACCAGGAACAGCAGCACGGCACTGCCGAAAGTGGCGAGATCGCTCTGGATGAAAGTCATCATGTCGTCGATGATCATCGGCATGCCGCCGAGGTGGAGCGTGGCTTCACCGCGATGTTTGGCGAGGATGGCGCGAATCTCGCCAATCGCGACGCGGGTGCTGGCTTCGTATTCCTCCTTGGCCTGTTCGTAATCGGGGCGCAGGCGTGCGAGTTCCTGTTCCTGTGCTTCGTTGAGGCCGCCGTGAATCCGTTTGTAGAGCAACTCGTCGCGCAGATCCGACAGCCGTGGCAGGGTCGGATGATCTTTCAGAAAGATCTGCATCGCGCCGACCTTGCCGTCGGCACTCGCGACCAGATTGCGATACAGCGGGCTGGTGGTGAGTTCTTCACGTGCTGCCGCGAGTTTCACTTCGCGTGAGCGCAGCGTTTCGAAATTCATACTGAGGTCGGCCATACGACCGGTGACATTCGCCAGCAGTGGCACGTCGAGCACGGTGATGATGTCTTTCACCGCCGCGACCTGGGTCAGTTCGTCGCGCAGATCGCTGATGAGGCCAAGGCTGTCGGGGGTGAATACTTCGCCGTTGTTTGGCACCACCGCTACGAACAGGAAATCGCGCGTCTTGTACCGCATCGTTATCTGACGGAATGCGCGCAAGTCCTTATCGCTCTCCAGCAACAGGGCGTCGGTCGAGGCATCGAGTTTGAAGTTGCGCAAGCCAGGCAGCAGCGCCGCCATCACAAAACCAAGCAGGGCAAGTGCCAGCCACGGATGGCGCAGCACGACGCGTTCATGGAGGGCGGCGATGCGGTTCGACATGGATAAGCCTGTTGCGGACGGACGTCCGATGTGGCGCTAGTGTAATGCTCGCTCAGGAGTGCGGGTATGCATGTCCGGGGGCGGCGTTTTTGGGTGCCGTGCAGCATTGTTAAAGGGGGTTTCGGGCAATTCCCCTTTCTGGGAAGCTCGTCCTATAATCGGTCACCGCCTCGACCGTCCGGTCGCTGGCACAAAAGCAAGCGCTGACGCCATTGCGGCTGCACGCGCACTCAAAAAAAGGGACAGCTATGCGATGGGGAACTGAGGGGTCGATGCCCCGGCTTTCGACGGCAGGGCGGAGCATGGCTGTGTATGTGTTCCTGGTCGCGCTGTGTATCAGCGGCCAAGCCTGGTCGCAGGCCGCGCCCGAAACGGTCAAAGAAGCTGCCAGCCAGGCGGTCGAAGCCGCCGCCGGTGCGGCCGCGAGTGTTGCTGAAAAAGCCGCCAGCGCCGCTGACGCGGTGGTCGAGAAGGCCGCCGAAGTGAATGCGGCGGCAGACGCCGCCGGTGCCGGCGAACGTCAGGGCAAGAAACTCGAAACCGGTATCAGCATGGACCCGGTGTCGTGGTGGACGGGTGGCAAACGCCTGGTCGAGCTCGGCGGCGCCACGGTCATCGTGCAGCTCAGCGTGTCGGTGCTCGGCCTCGCTAT
>CAMCBY010000290.1 GCA_945873015.1 Klebsiella pneumoniae | reverse complement strand
TCCGATGCATGGGCCGCTGGCGACCCGATGCTGACCTGGGGCAACTGGAAAATCATCCACCGCGGCCCGTTCCTCGGCGCGATGCATTACCAGTGGCGCGCAGACCAGCCAAACTTCGAGCATCCGACCGTCGGCGGGCCGAAGGGCACCTCCTACTACAACGTCGGCAAATCGCTGATTCCAGAGATCATCGTGCTCGAAGGCGAGCCTACCGGCTTCCCGCGCGCGCCTCTTCAGAAGCGCCGCATCTATCTCGATGCACGCAACATCGAGTACCCGCAGGCGATTTCCTATGACCGCCGGGGCGAGATCTGGAAGTCCTTCGAGCCGGGCTTCGCGATGTACGACACCAACCTGGACAAGGGCAAGCCCGGCGTGCCGGACTACGGCGACCACACCCGCAAGGCGACCGATGGCCGGACCGAGTGGAGCTGGAACTGGGTGATCTCCAATGACATCCAGTCCAAGCGCATTACGCGCTTCTGTCAGTCCGAGACCTGCCAGGGCGGCTGGAAGTCGGCCTACGATTCGGTTGAACCGAACAAGTTCATCGCTGACTACATCACCCAGGCCGCGATGCGTCGTCTGGGCACCTGAGTCCAGCGTCGCCGGGCTGGATTGAACGCGGGGTGGGCAACCACCCCGCGTTTTTTTATGGCGGCGAGGTCAGCGCCCCCGCCTTGGCATTTGTGCCTCACGGCCCGATATTCCGCGGAATATCGAATTGCGTAGTCCCTCGTACCCCCACGTGCCCGCTCGAGGGTAAAAAATAATTTGAACCTGCCGCAATCGTGTCGGGACTTACCGGACGTTAGGACCGTAGTCCAAACCGTTCAAAGGTCTTGGACGATATCGCCGGCTGCGTTACCTTATGCGGCTTGCGATACGTTCTCGCATCGTTGAAGGGGTGCTTAATCAGCAGCGGGACCTGGTCCCAAGTTCTGACTAGTACTACCGATTCCATTCGGAAAGGCAGGGGAAAAAATGCACATCAAGAAATATGACTTCGAATACAGCCGT
Organism: Klebsiella pneumoniae; assembly: GCA_945873015.1. Taxonomy (GTDB): domain Bacteria; phylum Pseudomonadota; class Gammaproteobacteria; genus JADJYF01. The sequence goes on along the minus strand of CAMCBY010000290.1, from coordinate 4,724 downwards.
CGCGCTTTTATGGAAAAGACGGCCAAGGGAGCTGGCAGCGCCGGTATCCTGAGCGCTCTGTGGCCATTGATGGCCAAGTCCGGCGACAGCTTCAAGGCTTACCCGGAAGAACTGACCAACATCGAGGCCTACACCAAGGGCAAGATCAAGGTCGGTGACGTTATCAGCAAGGACAACGTCGAACTCGTGCAGGATCTCATCGATCCGATGCTGTTCCAGGAAGTCAGCCAGGACGGCCGTACTTTCACCATCTTCGGCACCCAGACCGCGACCGAAGCGCAGTTTCCGCCCTACTACCTCGATGCGACCCTCAAGAACTGGGGTCAGGCCGCATTTGGCTCCGACGGCAACGTCTACACCAAGGACGGCAAGCCGTGGATCGGCGGCCATCCCTTCCCGGAAGCACAGACCGGTCAGGAATGTATCGCCAACGTGACCCTGTCCTGGGGCCGTCATGACCAGGATATCTTCGCGATCCCGACCTACGCTCTCGATTCCGAGGGTGACGTGCAGTACGAATACCACTTTGTGTGGGCGCAGCAGCAGACCCAGGGTCTGGTGAATCCGGCTTCCGCCGGTGGTGGCACCTCGCTGGCCGGTCATGAAGACATGATCCGCTACCAGTCGGTATGGTTCACCGCACCGAACGACATCAAGGGTACCGCGTTCATGAACGAGTGGTACTACGACCAGGCCAAGTTCCCGGAACTGTACGGCTACCTGCCGGCATTCAAGCGCGTTCGTCGGTTCCCGACCAACCAGCGTTTCGAGCCGCTCGTCGCCGGTATCAACCTGTTCCTCTCCGATGCATGGGCCGCTGGCGACCCGATGCTGACCTGGGGCAACTGGAAGATTGTCCATCGCGGCCCGTTCCTGGGTGCAATGCACTACCAGTGGCGTCCGAACCTGGACAACTGGACCCACCCGACCGTCGGTGGCCCGAAGGGCACCACCTTCTACAACGTCGGCAAGTCGCTCATTCCGGAAGTCATCGTGCTTGAAGGCGAGCCCACCGGCTTCCCGCGTGCACCGCTGGCCAAGCGCCGCATCTATCTCGATGCGCGTAACCTTGAGTACCCGCAGGCGATTTCATATGACCGCCGTGGTGAAATCTGGAAGTCCTTCGAACCGGGCTTCTCGATGTACAACACCAACGATTACAAGGCAGGCAACACCGGCGTGCCGGATTGCGGCGACCATGTGGTGAAGGCTTCTGACGGCCGTACCGAGTGGAGCTGGAACTGGGTTATCTCGAACGATATCCAGTCCAAGCGCGTCACTCGCTTCTGCCAGTCCGAGCATTGCCAGGGCGGTTGGAAGTCGGGCTACGATCAGATCGAACCCAACAAGTTCATCGCAGACTACATCACGCAGTCCGCTATGCGCCGTCTGGGTACCTAGTACTCGCTAGTATCTGTGCTCCCAGAACCGCGGGGTGGGCAACCACCTCGCGGTTTTTTTTTGTTTCACTTGCACCGAATCAGGCAACATGGACGTTTGCGAACCATACTGCGCTGGCGCGGAACCTATCGCGCTGCAAGCAGTTCACGAGGTAGAGCGATGGCGAACGAAAACACTCCCGGCCGCAATATTCTTATCGTCGGAGGCGGCACCGCCGGTTGGATGACCGCCGCGCTGCTGGTCCACGGCTGGGCCAAACACGGCTTCAACATCACCCTGCTGGAGTCCGACACCATCGGTATCATCGGCGTAGGAGAAGGTTCGACACCGAAGATGCGGCGCTTCTTCGAGCGTATCGGCGTCACGGAAGCGCAATGGATGCCGCAATGTAATGCCACCTACAAGTGCGGCATTCGTTTTCCAGACTGGTCTACCGTGCCTGGCCACCAGAGCTACTACCACCCCTTTTTCTCGCAGAGCGATGACGGCCCGATACGTGCATTTTTTCAGAACGCCTCGCTGCGCAGTCGCAACCTTGACGTACACGCCCATCCGGATACGTTTTTTATCTCGAACTTTTTATCCGGCCATCGCCTCGCGCCGCTACCCGATGAGCGCACCGGCTACACCTGCGACTACGCCTACCATTTTGACGCAGCCCTGATTGGCGATTTTCTCAAACGATTCTCGACCGCGCGCGGCGTGCATCATCTGGTCGGCACGGTCAACGAGGTGCGAGTCCACGAAAGTGGCGATATCGCCGGCGTGACTACACCGGAACACGGCGCCATCGATGCCGACTTTTTCGTCGATTGCACCGGCTTCACGAGTGTTCTGCACGGCAAGACCCTCGGCGTGCCGTTCAATTCCTACAAGGACATGCTGTTCAACGACAGTGCGGTGGCGATGCCGACGCCTTTGGACAACGACGGCACCCTGCCCTCCGAGACCCTGTCGAAAGCGCTCAAGTACGGCTGGGTGTGGAAAATTCCGCTGACCAATCGTTTTGGCAACGGCTATGTCTATTCGTCGGACTACATCGACAAGGACGCCGCCGAGCGTGAACTGCGCGAGACCTTGGGGCTGCTCGACTCCCCGGTAGAAGCCCGCCATTTAAAAATGCGGGTGGGTCGGGTGGAGAAATCCTGGGTACGAAATTGCCTGGCGGTTGGGCTGTCACAGGGTTTCATTGAGCCGCTCGAGGCGACTGCGCTCATGATTGTGCAGGACACCGTCGACACCTTCATGACCCGCTATGAGCAAGGCGGTTTCAGTGCGCGTTATCGCGCCGACTTCAATGACAAGGTCAATCTGATTTTCGACGGCGTGAAGAACTACGTCTTCACCCATTACAAGTTGAATTCGCGCAGCGATACCGACTATTGGATCAACGCACGCGAGAACACGCCACTCACGAGCGATCTCGAACGCATCTTCTACACGTGGGACCACGGCGGCGACCTGCTCGCGGAATTACGCTCGCAAGCCAACCGCCAGGTCTACAGCCCGACCTCGTGGTTCTGTATTCTGGCCGGCATGGGCCGATTTCCGGACAAACCGAAGAAGCCGGCCAAAGATCTGCAGGTTTATCAGCCGGCGCAGATGCAGAAGTTCTGCGAAGGCATGCTCGGACATTTTCCGGACCACCGGCAGGCGCTGGAGCGCATGGCAAAAGCAGCCTGACCTCCCCCTTGTAGGTGCGAATTCATTCGCACATTCAACGGCGGGGCTCGGCACCTCGTTGCGTTTTTGAATGTGCGAATGAATTCGCACCTACGGGGAAATCCCTCAATACTGGTCTTTGAACTCAGGCACCTTTTCGCCGGGGAACCATTTCTGCACGCCTTCGGCGTCGAACAAGGTCTCCTGCGTATCGATTTTCCAGCGCTCGCCGTCTTTTACGACCTCATACACTTCGAACTCGGTCGTACCCTGATTATTGAACTTGTCGCGTGACTTCAGGATGTTCGGCACGCTGGCCTTGTTCGCGCAGGCGACATCATTCGCGCTGGCCTGGCCTTTACGGATATCAATATTGAGAATATTGACCTCACCGCCTTCGTAAAACATTTTCTGCTGGGCGGCCCAGTCTTCGCGCGACTTGCCATCCGTCATGTTGCTGGTGACGGTGTCGTAGGCGTCATTGAATTTATGCGCCTGCATCGCCGTCAGATAACTTTCCAGGGCTTTGCGCGGCCCACTGTCGTCAGCACAATCGGCGGCCAGCGCCGAGCCTGTCATCAGCATGCCCACCAGCATCGTTGCCGCTTTTGTTCTCATATTCCTCACTCCCCTTACTCTAGGCGTTTGGTCAAGCGCACTTGCAGATTCTTGGGCATCATGGTGAAGGCTAAGAGCTCTTCCACCGGTCGCGTGCTGTCGGCCAGGCTGACCTCGAAATTGCGGCACAACATGGCCAGCACGGTGCGCATCTCGAGCAGCGCAAGATTGCGCCCCGGGCAGAAGCGCGGCCCACTTCCAAAAGGCACGAAGGCCGTGGTGTCATGTGGGCAGCCGCGTGTGGCCTCGCTCTTCAGCCAGCGATCGGGATCGAATTCGGTGGCGTGACCGAAACGCGCCTCATCCACCGCAATGCGCCGCGTCAGCATCATGATGATGGTGCCCTTGGGAATGCGGTAGCCATCCACTTCAATATCTTCGAGTGGCTCCATGGCATTTAATGGCGCGACCGGCTTCAAGCGCATGGTCTCGTTATAAAAGGCCTCGATGAATGGCAGTTGCGTGGTCTGCTCGATTTCCTGTGGCAGCGTCGCGTTGCCAAATACCTCATCGACCTCGGCGCGCGCGCGCGCGAATAGCTGCGGATATTCGATGAAATAGTTGATAGCCCAGGCGATGGTATTGGCGGTTGTGTCTTCGCCCGCCAGCAACAAAGTGCAGACGTTGCCGAAAATATCGGCATCGGAGAACTCCACACCCTCGGCTTCTTTGGCGGCGATGATCGCTTCTAGAAAATTGGTCGGGGACTGAAACAGTGACGGGTCGGCCGTCATGCGACGCCGCACATCGGCAATCATGGCATCGACCTGCGCCTGGATATCGACCAGTGCGCGATCGAGATCGCGGTCCTTCGGCATGCGCAGATAACGCCAGTACGGGAACGGCGCATTGATCCGCGAATTCAAAACCGGAAAGACCTTATCCAGTTTCTGTTGGATCACCGGGCCATCGGTCTCGACCGTATTGACGTCGATGCCGAACGCAAGCTGAGTCGTGACATCGACCGTGAAGCGCATGAGGTCACGACACAGGTCCACCACCGTGCCTTCCGCAGCCGCCTTTTCCCAGCGCGCCAGCAGCCG
>CAMCBY010000289.1 GCA_945873015.1 Klebsiella pneumoniae | reverse complement strand
AATCACGGCGCTGACCTGCGTGTTGTGCAGATGCTGTTAGGCCACAGCGATATCTCGACCACCCAGATTTATACCTACGTCGCGGCCGAACGCCTCAAGGCTTTGCACGCCGAGCATCATCCGCGCGGCTGAATCCACTCAGCGCTCGGGCGGAGGCACCACGCTCAATACTTCTTCGAGTGTGCTCAAACCATCGGCAATCTTGATCGCGCCGGCCAGGCGCAGCGGCCGCATGCCGGCTTTCAAGGCGGCTTGTCGCAGTTGTGAGGTCTGCATGTCGGACTTGATGAGTGTGCTCAATGATTCGCTGAGGCGCATGATTTCGTAGATGCCGGCCCGTCCGCGATAACCGGTATGGCGACATTCGTCGCAACCCTGCGGGCCCATCACGGTGGTCGGCACGGCGATGCGGTGCGGCGCGACCAATGCATGCCAGGCATCGGGCAGCACGCTGGCCGGGCGTTTGCACAGCGGACACAGCGTGCGGATCAGGCGTTGCGCCACCACCCCCAGCAGAGTTGCGCTGATCAGAAACGGTTGCACGCCGATATCCATCAGGCGTGTGACCGCCGAGGGCGCGTCATTGGTATGCAGGGTCGACAATACCAGGTGACCGGTCAATGCCGCCTGGATGGCGACGTCGGCCGTCTCGCGGTCACGCACCTCGCCAACCATGATGATGTCCGGATCCTGGCGCAGCAGAGTCCGTACTCCCGAGGCAAAATCGATATCGAGCGCCGCTTGCACCTGCATCTGATTGAATTGCGGTTCAACCATTTCTATCGGGTCTTCGATAGTGCAGACATTGATTTCCGGGCGCGCCAGCCGCTTCAGCGCCGAGTAGAGCGTGGTGGTTTTTCCGGAACCGGTCGGGCCGGTGACCAGCATCACACCGTGAGGCTGGCCAACGATGTCGTTCCACAGGCCGAGGTCGTGGGGCGTGAAACCGAGTTGTTCGAAAGGCTGCGCAAGTTTTTCCGGATCGAAGATACGCATCACCAGCTTCTCACCAAAGGTGGTCGGCATGGTCGACAGTCGCAGTTCCACTTCCTGTCCGTTGGGGACCTTGGTGCGTACGCGGCCGTCCTGTGGCCGGCGCTTATCGGCAACGTCCATGCGCCCCAGAGATTTGATGCGGCTGGTGATCGCGCTGATCACCGAGGTCGGCAGTTGGTGGATGAGATGCAGCACGCCATCAATACGAAAGCGGATATTGCTCTGCTCGCGACGCGGTTCGATATGAATGTCGCTGGCGCGCTGCTCAAAGGCGTACTGCAGCAGCCAGTCGACCAGATGCACGATGTGCCGATCGTTGGCATCGGGTTCACCGACCGAGCCGAGCTCAGTCAGTTGCTCGAAATTATTGACCAGGCTGCGCGCAGCGAGGCTGCTCTTGCTGGTGGCCCCGGAGATCGAGCGGCTGACGCCATAGAACTCGCGCAGGTAGCGCTCGATATCGCGGGGATTGGCCAGCACGCGCGTGACCTTGCGCTTCAATACCCGCGCGATTTCTGCTTCCCATTCATTGGCAAAGGGTTCGCCGGTGGCGATGGTCACTTCTTGTTCGTTGACCAGCACCGGCAGGAACTGGAAACGGGTCGCATAGGCCTGCGAAACCAGCGCGGTGATTGCCTCGACATTGATTTTGAGTGGATCGATGCGGAAGTAATCCATGTTGCTGGCGCTCGCCACCAGCCGCGTGATGTTCTCAAGGGTCAATGGTTCGCGATTGCCGCCGGTTGCGCGCAGACCGAGATCCGCCAGTTGCACGAACGGATGGCGGTCATCATCGAGATTGACAGACTTTTTGACCTGCTGGGCCTGGGCGGCAGACAAGGCCCCCTGGTCCTGCAGGAGACGAATGGTCAAATCGAGTGTGACGGCGCTGCGCGCGCCAGGTGCTTCGAGACGGGTCGCCATGGAGCCTCGTGTAATTCGCGGTACGGCTGAGCGTTTCGCTCAGCCCGCGCCGGTTGCGGTTGCGATACGTTCCGTCGCGTGTTCCAGCCGTTCGATGAGCGCGGTCAGGAAACGACGCTGGAACTTGAGCTGGCAGTTGATCGAAGTGCGATCGATGACTACGTCGCGCAGCTTCATCACGGTGATATCGGTGACCGCGATAATGCTCGCGGTGCGCGGGCGACGTGACACCAGACCCATCTCGCCGAAACAGTCACCGGGGTACAGGCGCACGATTTCGCGACTGCTCTTGCGCACCACCACTTCGCCGCTGACCAGCACATAGAACGCAGTCTCGGCCTGGCCTTCCTGCATGATTTCGTTGTCCTGAGCAAGGCGCACCCACTCGGCGGCATTGATCAGTTCCCCCAGGTCACTGTCGTGAAAATCGCGAAAAAAATGCAGATTCTCGATCTGGTGATATTTCTCTTGCTGGGTCAGCCGGAAGGCGGGCTGCTTGAGGAAGTCGAAGACCAGGGCGATGTCGCCGGCCATATCGAGCCCGGACTTGTAACGGCCGCGTGCACGCTTGGCGAGTGCCTTGTCGATGATGCGTTGAAAAATCTGCGGCACATCGCCGCGCAACTCGCGCAGCGGCAACGGCGTGGTGTTTTGAATCCGATATTCGATGGCGTCGATGTTCTCGCCATGGAAAGGATGTTTGCCGGTGAGCAACTCGTAGGCCACCACACCGAGCGAAAACAGGTCGCTCTGTGACACCGGGGCTTCGCGGCGCACCTGCTCGGGCGACATATACAGCGGCGAGCCGGCATGCTGGGGCGAACCGTTGCCATGCATGCCGGGCGACACGGCGACGCCGAAGTCCGTAATCTTGGCCTCGCGATCCTCGGTCAAAAGGATATTGCGGGGCTTGATGTCGCGATGCACGACCCCTTTTTTATGGGCGTAGTCCAGCGCCATCGCGCATTGGTAGAGCAGCGCCGTGACCGTGCCCAGCGGCAGCAATTCGTTGATGCCGGTGTAGCTGTCCAGGGTGTCGCCGCCATGGACGTATTCCATGACGATGTAGTAGTGCGAGCGATCGACGCCGGCGTCGTAGATGGCGGTGATATTGGGATGTTTCAGCAGGCCAGCAGTCTGCGCTTCATTGAAGAACAACTGCTTGTAGAACTCGCTCACCTCGCTTTCACCGGACTGGTCAGGGCGCGCCACCTTGATGGCGACCGGACGGTCGATGAAAGGGTCATGGCCCATATAGACGGTAGCCATGTTGCCCGCACCAATCTTTTTAAGGATTTGGTACTTGCCGAGCGAGGAACCCTCCAGGTTTTCGGTTTCGGTGACGCTCATGTCGAGTGTTTTAGCCGCGCTTGGCACTGGTTGGGGCGCAGTCGCGCTGATCCGGCGCGGCGCTTGTCCTATTGGCCGATTATAGTATGGCTTGACGCCCGCGCGGGAACTCATCGTGGCGGCTTGGTCTCGAAACGCGCAGGCCGGATTGGTAAGCGGCAGCGGCGCTCTTTACAATCCCGCTTCTGGAATCGAGGACAAGACATGAATCGCAGGTTGGCAATCGTACTGATGGGCCTCGTGGCACTGGTGACAAACACTGCCCAGGCCGAGGATGTAGGTGAGCGACTGGCCGCTCGCATGGCCAAATTGTTTCCCAAAGAGAAAATCACCGACGTCTCGCCGGCGCCCATCCCGGGCCTCTACGAAGTGCTGGTCGGAGCCTCCCTGTTTTACGTTAGCGCTGACGGTCGTTATGTGGTGCATGGTGATCTCATCGACCTCGATGCCCATGTCAACGTTTCCGATCAGCGTCGTGCGCAGGCGCGCAAGCAGGTGTTTGAGGCCATGGACACCCAGGGTTATATCGAATTTCCGTCCAAGACCAAGGAAACCAGAAAGACCCTCTACGTCTTCACCGACATCGATTGTGGTTATTGCCGCAAGATGCACGCCGAGGTTGGGCGACTGAATGACGCGGGCATTGCGGTGCGTTATCTGGCCTTTCCGCGCACCGGCACCAAAGGACCGTCTTTCGACAAGGCGGTGGCGGTCTGGTGTGCCCCCAATCGCCAGGAAGCGCTCACCCAGTCCAAACTCGGTGTGACCGTCGACTCGCAAAAATGCGATAACCCGGTCGCCAAAGAATTCGAACTCGGCAATGCCATGGGAGTGACCGGTACACCTGCGGTTTACACCGATGAGGGCAAACATATTGGCGGCTATGTGCCGGCCGAGGAACTGATTGAAATGGTCCAGAACGGCAAAATCTGAAGCCTGAGGGTAAGCCATGGACAAGACAGCATCCCCTTCAGGGCGCGGCCGTGGCCGCTCGCGGCGTCGTCGGCAGGTGGTGCGCAACGTGGCCCTGGCGTCGCTGGTTCTGGCCGTGCTGGCCGGCGGCGGACTGCTATGGAACAAGCAACGCGGCGACGATCCGAAGATGCTCTTGAATCGTGCATCGAGCGCTTTCAAAGCCGAGAAGTATTCCGCCGCAACGGTAGACCTGCGCGCCTTGCTGGCAAAGGACGGCGATAACGCCGAAGCGCGCGAATTGTTGGGATTGAGCTATCTCAAGCTCGGTGATGCGAACGGCGCGCTGAGCGAACTGGGCAAGGCTCGCGAGCAGGGCGTTGAAACCCAGGAGTTGGCGCTGGCTGTGGTACGTGCCCAGATCATGCTCGGCAAGTTTGATCAGGCGCGGGCCGAACTGGTGGGCCACGGTGGCGACGAGTCGCCGGACTGGGTGGCCTTGAGCGGCATGCTGGAACTCGGCCAGCAACACCTCGCACCGGCTCGCGATTTATTCAAGAAAGTGCTCGATAAACACCCCGGGCATGAAGACGCCCGTCGCGGCCTGCTACAGGTAGCTCTGCGTCAGGGTGACGTCGCGACCGCGCGCAGTGAAATCGATACCCTGCTCAAAGGCGCCGACAAGGACTCGGTGCTGTGGGTCATCAAGGGCGCGCTGGAACTGCAGGACAAACAGCTGCCGGCGGCGCGCGAGGCGTTCCAACACGCCCTGACTATCACGGCGAAGAATCCGGCCGCGATTCTGGGCATGACGCAGGTGCTGCTGGAGAGCGGCGAAACCGATGCGGCCAGCACCCAGCTTGATGCCCTGGGGAGCCAGGGAAGCGACGACCCGCGTGTCAATTTTCTGCGCGCCCGTATCGCCGAGCAGCGTAAGGACCTGGATACCGCTTTGCAGCGGCTGAAGGAAGTGCTGCTCGCCGCGCCCAATGACCGCGACGCGCTGGTGATGGGCGCGCGACTGTGTTTCTCGATGGGGCAGTTCACGCGGGCCGAAGACTATGCCGCGCAGTTGCTGCAACTCGAACCTGACAACGAAGCGGCGCGTCGTATGCTGGGGTCAATCCAACTGGCGAGCGGGCGCCTCGATGGCGTCAGCAGCGTGGTGGCGAACGAAGGGCAGGGCGTTGCCGACATTCAGGACGCGGGCACTCTCGCACTGCTCGGAACCGCCTATCTCAAGCGCGGCGATTACGCCGATGGCGAAGCTCAGCTCGCGAAGGCCGCCAAACTTGCGCCTGACTCGTTACCGATACGCACACAGCTCGCACTGGGCAAACTCTCTACCGGTCACGCCGATGAGGCTGTCAAGGATCTGAAGTCGGTACTGGCTGAGCAGCAGGACTTCGTGCAAGCGCACGTCATGCTGGTCCTGGCCTATCTCGCCGACAAGCGCGGCGATGATGCCCTGGCCGCTGCCCGCACCCTCCTGGCAATCAAACCTGACGATGCGCTACCGCTGAATGTGCTGGGTTTCGTGTATGAATCCAACGGCGCGCAGAGTGAGGCGCTGGC
>CAMCBY010000288.1 GCA_945873015.1 Klebsiella pneumoniae | reverse complement strand
CTGCGCCGCGCGACGAGCATAGCTGGCGTCAGATCAGATTCTTCGTGCGCCACCGCACCTATACTTGCAGCGCTTCGGGCGAGGATGGGTGCATGCTGGTATTTGCCTACGACGGCAGTTTGAATGGCGATTGGATTGCGCACTACGCTTTGCGTTTCGCGCGCGCGACGCTGACGCGCCGGCTGCACCTGGTGCATGTGTTCGAGCAGACGCCCTCCAACGAGACGCAGGGCCGCATCGCGCGTATCGTCGAGGAAAGCGCTCATCAGGGCGTCGAACTCAGCACCGAAATGCGGCGCTCCATCGGCAACAGCGCGAGTGCTGCCGTGCTGGCTGCGTTACCCGACGCCCACGACACCATCCTGGTGACCGGCACTCGCGCCCAGCCGCGCAATCTTTGTTACCTCGCCGATACGGTGGCGGCGCAACTGCTGGCGCAAGCGCCCTGTACCGTGCTGGCGCTGCATGTGGTGCATCCCGCCTGGCTCGGCCAGCCCGGCCACGTGCTGCTGCCCTTCACCACCGACCATGCAGCGCCGCACGCAGCGCTGCCGCTGTTACACCTGCTGGCGCCTGACCTGCGCGAATTACAGGTGTTGATGGTGCACGAACTGTCGAGCCTGCGCTTTCGCTTGCTCGGCAGCCGCGCAGCACAGCGCATGATAGCCGCGGCCCAGGTGCGCGCCGACGGTATCGAAACGCTGTTGCGCGAAGCACTGGCCGAACACCCTTGTGTGATCGATGCCAGCGCGGTGGTGTCCGACGATGCAGCCAAGGAAACGCTGGTGCTCGCGGCTCGTTTGCGCAGCCGTCTGATTGGCCTCGATGCCGGACACTTGCCGGCGCATCCGACCTACGCCCATCCGCTCGAACAGATCCTGCGCGACAGCAGCAGCGACGTTGTCCTGTACCGGGCGGCGCCGTGAGTCAGCGCCAGATTCACCAACTCGAGGTCAATGCCTGTTATGCGCTGTTACGCAGTTCAGCGAGTGGCTTGAGCAGCGCGGAAGCCGCGCAACGGCTGCTCGACTTCGGAGCCAATGCGCTGGCTGAAGCGCCGCGTATGCCGTGGCTGCGCAGCTTGTTGAAACAATTTACCAATCTGTTCAGCGTGCTGCTCAACATCGCAGCCATGCTGTGTTTTCTCGCCGCCCATCTTGAGGGTGGCGCCGACATGCGGGTGTTGGGCATCACGCTGCTGGTGGTCGCGCTGCTGAATGCTCTGTTCACTTTTGCACAGGAAATGCGCGCCGAACGCGCCATGGCGGCCCTGCGCGATTTTCTGCCGGCGCAAGCCGTGGTGCTTCGCGATGGCGTTGAACACACGCTGCTGGCGACGCAACTGGTACCGGGCGATGTACTGCGCGTCGGCGAAGGCGAACAGATGTCCTGCGACGCGCGGGTAGTGAGATCACACGACCTGCTGGTCAATAACGCGCCTTTGAGCGGCGAGTCGCGCCATGTGCATCTGAACGCCGCCGCCCAGGCCGATGGCCGCCTCACCGATGCCGACAATCTGCTGTTTGCCGGCGCGAGTGTGGTGCGCGGCAGTGCGCTGGCGCTGGTCTACGCGACCGGCAGCCACACCGAGTTCGGCAAGATTGCCCTGCTCAGTACCCGTGTGCAGCGGCCACCCACCCCGCTCGAGCTGGAAGTGGCGCGTACGGTGCGGGTATTGACCTTGGTCGCGCTGGTGATGGGCGCATTGTTTTTTTTCTACGGGCTCGCGATCGGCCGACCGCTATGGCTGAACGTGGTGTTTATGCTCGGCATCATCGTCGCCAATGTGCCGGAGGGATTGCTGCCGACGCTGACCCTGGCGCTCGCGATGGGCAGCGTGCGCCTTGCGCGGCGCAACGTGTTGTGCCGTTCCTTGAATGCGGTCGAAGCGCTGGGCGCGGTCGATGTGATCTGCACCGACAAGACCGGCACGCTGACCGAAAACCGGCTCGCGATCGCCGCCATCGCAGCGCCCTTGAGCGGCGCACCCGTCGCCGACAAGGAAGCGTGTGAATTGCTCGAAGCGGCGCTGCTCGCCAGTGAAATTCACGGTGCGGTCGGTCACTTCAGCGGCGACCCGCTCGATGTTGCCATTGCGAATTCGCTGAGCGCTCGAGGCAGCGACGCCGTGGCCATTGCAGCCTCGGTCACTCGCCATATCGCCTTTGATGTGCAGCGGCGCCGCGCCGCCGGGATCGGGCCTTGGCACGGCGCATTGTCGTTCGCCAGCAAGGGCGCGTGGGAAGCGCTGCGCGACAGTATCGGCAGCGTGATGGACGGCGATGCGCCGGTCGCGATGGACGCCACCCGCGCTGCGCGCATCGATGCCAGCGTGCATGCGCTGGCGGCGAGCGGCAGCCGCGTGATTGCGGTCGCGGTGCGCGGCATCGCGCCCGCGCAAACCGATGCAGAACTCGGCGAACTCGAACAGTCCCTGCTGTTGCTCGGATTTCTGTGCTGCGAAGATCCGCTGCGTGCCGAAGTGCCGGCGGCCGTAGCGCGCTGTCGCGCAGCCGGCATCGAGGTCATCCTCATTACGGGCGATCATCCCGATACCGCCGTCGCCATCGCGCGCAGCGCCGGTTTGCTCGACGGCGACGCTGCGTGCCCGGCCGTCATCCGTGGCGAGGAACTGGAAACCCTGCGCGAACGGGAATTGATAGCGCGCCTCAACGCCGGCGCCCGCGTCTTTGCGCGCACCACACCGGAACAGAAACTGACCATCGTCAGCGCGCTGAAAAAGATGGGGCGTGTGGTCGCCATGACCGGCGATGGTGTGAATGACGCGCCTGCGTTGCGCGCGGCCGATGTGGGGGTCGCGATGGGACTGTCCGGCACCGCCGTGGCACGCGAAGCGGCGCAGGTCGTGTTGCTCGATGACAACTTCGCGTCGATCGTCAGCGGCGTTGAAGAGGGCCGCACGGTCTACGCCAATGTGCAGAAATTCACGCGTTATGTGTTAGCCAGCAACGTGCCCGAGGTAGTGCCGTTTCTGCTCTACGTGGCCTTGCCGGTGCCACTCGCCTTGAGCGTCATTCAGATCCTCGCCATCGATCTTGGCACCGACATGTTGCCCGCCATCGGCCTTGGCCAGGAAGGCCCTGATGGCGATGCCATGCGCCGCCCGCCGCGTGGGCGTCAGCAGCGCCTGCTGTCAGCGCCGCTCATGCTGCACAGTTATCTGGTGCTGGGACTGACTCAGGCGCTGTGGGCGATGACTTTGTTCTTTCTTTATCTTCATGCCGGTGGCTGGCGCTACGCTGCCCCGCTCGCCGCCGACAGCGAACTGTATCGCGCCGCCACCACCTTGACCCTGGTCGCCATCGTGTTCATGCAGGTAGCCAACCTTATCGGTCGGCGTCATCTCTCGCGCAGTGGCCTTGACGCCGGCCTGTTCGCCAATCGGGTGTGTATGGCGGGCATCGTCATGGAGCTGGTATTCGTGTGGGCGGTGGTGGCCTGGCCGCCGCTCATGGCGGCGCTCAAGACCGCGCCCTTGCCGTGGCCGTGGATGTTGGCTGCGATGGCCGGCGCGCCCGGTTTTTTTGTCATCGACTGGGCGATACGGCGTCGCTACGGGCATCTACTGTAGATCCCATCTTGGCAAACCACCACCAGGCCCGTGAGCAGACCCGGTAATTGTGGGGCAGACTTTGGTCTGACATTTTCCCGCTATCACACCCCGCAATGTGGCCCTGAATGTCCGACTGAAGTCGGACCCACAGAAGAGCGAACAAGGTCGTCTGCAGGTGCGAATTGATTCGCACATTCAAACCCGCTCGCGCGACTTCAAACCAGACCCGAAGGACGCTTCTGCAGCTTGCGCTGCAAGGTGCGGCGATGCAGGCCAAGACGTTTTGCGGCGACCGAGATATTGCCGTCGCAGGCCAGCAAGGTGTTCTGGATGTGTTCCCATTCGAGATGTTCGAGTGGCGTCGGTCGACTCGCCACTTCGACGCTCGCATCTCCGGCCTGGCGCGCAAAGGCCGCAACGATTTCGTCGGCGTCCGCCGGTTTGGTCAGATAATGCACCGCCCCGAGTTTGATCGCCTGCACCGCCGTCGCGATGCTGGCAAAGCCGGTCAGCACCACAATACGTACTGTCGGGTACAGCGCCACCAGCGGCGCGACCACTTCGAGGCCGGAGTCCTCGCCGAGACGCAGGTCGAGCACCACATCGTCGGGACGATCTTCGGCGGCCAGCGCCAGTGCGCTGGTGGTATTGGCGGCAGTGCTGACGCGGTAGCCGCGCCGCGTCAGCGAAGTGCTCAGCACCGCACGAAAGTCCGCGTCGTCATCCACCACCAGACAATGACGCATGCTCATGGCACCACCAGCGATGCCAGTGGCAAGGTCAGGCGCGCGTGGGTGCCGCTCGGCGCCAGTGCGTCGAGTCGTAAGCCGCCGCCCAGGCGTTCGAGAATCGAACTCGACAACAACAGACCGATGCCCATGCCTTCCCGTTTGGTGGTCACTGCCACCCGTCCAAGTTGCGCGCGCACTTCGGGCGCGATGCCGGTGCCGTCGTCACGAATGTCGAGTTGCAGTTGGTCCTGACTCCACAGGGCGTCGATATCCACGCGTCGCGCGCTGGCGTCAGCAGCGTTGTCGAGCACATTGAAGATGGCCTGGGTGATGACACGGTCGGCAATGATGTCGGGCACCGGTAATGCGCCGTGCCGTTCAAAGTGCACCTGCACCTCGGGCCGGCGCTGGCGCCATTCCGTCACCACACTGTCGAGATAGCGGTCGAGTGCGATGCGATGGCCACTGTCGGCCTGCAGCGTGCCGGCACCGGCGTTGATGCGCGCCAGAATGTCGCGGCAGCGCGCAACCTGTTCACGCAGCCGCGCAAGTTCGATGCGCGCCGCTGCATCGGTCACCAGATGCTGCAACTCACCGACGGCCAGTGCGATGGTGGCGAGCGGGGTGCCGAGTTCGTGGGCGGTGCCAGCCGCCAGGGTGCCGAGTGCCATCAGACGCTCGGCGCCGAGTGCTTCCTCGCGTAACGCGGCAAGCTCGCGGTCACGGCTGCGCAGACGGCGCGACAGCCGCGCCACGAACAGCGCCACACAGACAGCGCTCAGGATGAAGCCGTACCACATGCCCCACACGTGCAAGTCAAACCGCCCGGCCATCGCATGGGCATGGGGTTCCGGCAATGCCAGCAGCATGAGGCCGGTATAGGCACCAATGGCGGTCAACGCGATGCCGGTCATATAGGCCAGCGGCATGACGGCGGCGGCGAACACGATGGGCAGCAGGAACAAAGACACAAACGGGTTGAACGCGCCGCCGGTCAGATAAATGAGCGCCGACAGCGCTGCGATGTCGGCCAGCGATTGCAGCAGGTAGTGGCGCTCGCCCGTGACCAAGGCGGTGTGACCGAGGCGCAGCCAACTGTGCAGGGTAAAGCCGGCCAGCAGCACCAGCACCAGGCTCACCCGCGGCCACGGCACCGCCACTTGAAATAAAACGTCCATCGCCGCCAACGCCACAATCTGGCCGCCTATCACCACCAATCGAATCAGCAGCAGATAACGCAGGGTATGGTCAGTGACGGTCGTCATGGCGTTTCAATCGGTTTCAAGCGCAGGTTCCAGGATGCTAGGCCGCCATAATCTCATGGACTGCACCCAGGATTCGTCAAGCCAGCGACTTGCCGGCCGCTACATTCCACGCACACACTTTATGGAAGATTTTGCGATGGGTTATTTCTGGGCGAAGCTACGGCTACGCAACAAACTGCTGATTGCAATGCTCGTGGCGGGTTTGCTGCCG
>CAMCBY010000287.1 GCA_945873015.1 Klebsiella pneumoniae | reverse complement strand
TCGGCCTTGGGTTTTGTTGCTGCAGCCGCCCGCCGCCGCACTGCCTGAGCGTTCCTGATTCGGTTGCGGTCAGACGGGCACGACCCGTCTGACCGTCACTGGCCGCCGCTACTCCACACGTTTGGTGTCGCCGCCCGGCGAACGCGCCGCGGCCAGCGCTCGCGCCTTGAATGCGTGGTCGACATTGTCCGTGAACAGGCCATCGACACCCGCCGCGAAGAACGCCGCATACTCGGCGGCATGATCGCCATACGCAGCAGGAGAGTCGCTTTTCTGCAGCGCGACCGGCAGAAAAAAACTTTCGCTACGGAAGGTGTAGGGATGCACCAGCAGGTTCTGTGCGTGCGCATCCTCGACGAAACTCGTCGCCGCACCGAGCGCATTGCCCTGCAGCGGCACGATGCGTTGTTTGTTTGGCCCGACCGCGTCGGCATAGGTCGCGACGAATGCCAGTCCGCTGGCGGTCGCGAGGTCGTCGTAGCTCTGGGCATTGCCCGCCGCCACGAAGTCAAACGGCCGACCGGATTGTTCGTAGAGCTGAACCAGCGGCACATCGATAAGCGTGTTCAGTTGCTGAAGGTTGTGTACTTCGAAGGATTGGATAAAAACCCGACTCGGGTCTTTAAAATCATTGGCCTCAAGCACCGCCACCAGATTTTCTTCCAGCGACAGACCAATGCTGTCGTGATAGGTGGGGTGTTTGGTCTCGAGGTAAAGGCCAATCCTGCGCCCACTGTCGCGCTCCTCGCGCTTCACCAGTTCGATGATTTCCTGCAGGGTCGGCAATTCGAACTCGCCGTTTTTTGTCGCTGACTGTGGTCGCAGTGACGGCAGGCGCTCGTTGGCACGCAAGGTTTTGAGTTCCGCGAGCGTGAAGTCTTCGGCAAACCAGCCGGTTAAAATCACGCCATCGAGCACGACCGATTTTTTGCGCGCGGCGAATTCAGGATGGCTGGCGACGTTGGTTGAATCCGCGCCCGCGACGGCAGAATTATCGCCACCGAGATACGGCTCGTGTCGCGCTATCAGCACACCATCTTTGCTCGCCACCAGGTCTGCCTCGATGAAGTCAGCACCCTTGGCAATCGCCAAAGCGTAACTCGCGAGCGTGTGTTCGGGCATGTAAGCCGGCGCACCCCGATGCCCAATGAGCAATGGCCGTGTCACGAGGGTATCTTCCATAGCTGCGCATTCCGCCAGCATGGCGGCAACACCGATGGTGGTTGCCCACAGGAGGTAAGGGAATCGAGGCATAACAAGATCGTCATTTTTTTGCGCTGAGAGGCCGTCCAACTACCAATGTTCAAGTGCTGGCGCGCCGCGCCGGCCCCTACTCCTACCCCCGTTACGGGCACGTACATCCGCGTATTGGGCGCCCTTCGGCCCGATGTTACGTTCGCCTGGACAGTGCGACGAACGCCCGCTCGCGCCCCCGCAATTTTGTCCCGCCGGCCGAGTGTAGTCCGGCGCAAGGAGTTTTTCGTCCATGAATACGCAGCTTAAAGCGGCGCCCGGCGTCCTGCCGCAAGTCGAAGCCCGCCCCGAAGCCGAGGAACGCTGGACTAATCACGTCGCGCAGATGTACCAGGTGATGTTGATGCGCAAAGCAAAGAGCTGGTTCACCGGCTACAACTCCAACGTCGAAGGCCACGAAGCCGGCAAGATTCATCACATGGTCTACAACGGCGGTGCGCCGAAATATGTCGAGACCTTGGTGCGGGAAGCGGAAGGCGGCTACCCAGGGATGAAATTCGAGTAATACGCGCCCTGCCTTGGAATGAATGTGCGATTAAAATCGCACCTACAGATGGTTCTCCTGTAGGTACGAATTCATTCGCACATTCAGTCGCGCGGCGATGAGACCTGCCTTGGTTTGCATGTGCGATTAAAATCGCACATGCAAGGCACTGCGCTAACTGATCACAAATCCCTCATACCCCTTCGCCGCGACTTCGTTGCATAACTTGCGATAGGTGCCGAAGCCGCCGATGTAGGGCAGGAACACGCGCGGCTTGCCGGGGATGTTTGCGCCGAGGTACCAGGAGTCCGCCTGCGGGAACAAGGTATCGTTGGCAAGCTGCTGCACATGATCCACCCACTGCTCTTCCGCCGCATCGCTGGGCTCGATGCGTGCCGCGCCCTGTTCGCGCAGATGGGCGATACATTCGCAGATCCAATCAACATGTTGCTCGATGGAGGTTGGCATGTTGCCGAGTACCGACGGACTGCCGGGACCGGTGATCATGAACATATTGGGGAAACCTTCGGCCGCCACGCCGAGATAGGTGCGCGCGCCTTCTGACCATTTGTCCTTGAGCTCGCGGCCGCCGCGACCACGCACGCCTAGACGCAGCAAGGGGCCGGTCAGCGCGTCGAAGCCGGTCGCGAAGACCAGCATATCGAGTTCATGGGTTTTGTCCGTGGTGCACACGCCTTCGGCAACAATACGTTCTATCGGCGTCTCCCGCAGGTCGACCAAGGTGACATTGTTGCGGTTGAAGGTTTCGAAGTAGCCGTTATCGAGCGGCAGACGTTTGGTCGCGATCGGATAGTCGGTCGGGATGAGTTTGGCGGCGATGGCCGGGTCTTCGACCGTCTCACGAATTTTCTCGCGCACGAATTCAGCAGCGATGTGATTGGCGCGCTCATCGAAAATCATGTCCGGGAAAGATCCGAACATCCATTCGAAGCCGCCTTTGCGCCAGTTATCTTCGAGTTCGCGGCGCTGCGCTTGCGGATCGAGGTCAAGCACATTCTGATTCTTGAAATCATAGGGCTGGCCGATGGTCGACCAGCGGCAGAACTCGCGAATGTCCTTGATGTTGCGTTTGAGTTCGGCCACTTCTTCGGCACCGAGGGTGCGATTGCGCGAGGGCACGCTGAAATTCGGGGTGCGCTGAAACACGGTCAGATGCTGGGCTTCGCGCGCGATGACCGGGATGGCCTGGATGCCGGATGAACCGGTCCCGATCACGCCCACCCGTTTGCCACTGAAATCCACACCTTCATGGGGCCACTGCCCGGTGTGATACCAGGGCCCGGCGAAATCGTCGCGGCCTGCGATATTCGCCACCTGGGCGGCCGACAGACAACCGACGGCGGTGATGAGGTAGGTGGCGGTGACGACTTCGCCGGTGTTGGTTTCGACCACCCAGTGGTTGTTGGTTTCGTCATAACGCGCGCCGACCACACGCGTATCGAAGGTAAACGCAGAGGTTAAATCGAAGCGCTGCGCGACATGTTCGAGATAACCGAGAATCTCGGCTTGCGGCGGGAAGCGCGAACTCCAGGTCCAATCCTGTTCGAGTTCGGCAGAGAACGTGTAGGAATAAACCCACGACTCCGAATCGGAGCCCGCCCCTGGATAACGATTCCAGTACCAGGTGCCACCGACACCACTGCCCTGTTCAAAGCCGCGGTGCGTCAAGCCCATCTCGCGCAAACGATAAACGGCATACAGTCCAGCAAAACCGGCGCCGACCACGACGGCATCGAGGTCGGTGTTGCTGTGGGCGGATGGATGGGGGGTAGAACCTGTCGACATAAAGATGCTCCGTAAATAACGCCGAAATGCCTGATGCGTGTTTGGCCGCTGCGCATCAGCGCAGGTGCAATTCTAGCCCAAGCGCTGCAGCCGGTTCCGCATGTTGCCTGGGATCTGCGGCGCTACCGGGCGCTGCTTCAGCGTCGTTCAGTGGTGTGCCGCGCGCGCAGCGGCGGGATCGGTCGGCTGACTGACGAGGATCAGGAACGCCAGCGCAACGGTGATCGCGGCTATCAGGAAGATGGTTGGAAAACTGGTGGCGATGGCCACATAGCCGAGCAGATAACTACCCGCCGCAAAACCGATGTTGAATGCGCCGTTGTAGGCCGCCATCGCCTTGCCGCGTTCACTTTCCAGCGCGTAGTCGACCGCCACCGCATTAAACGCCGGGAAAAAGATGCCGTGAGCCAGCCCCAGCAGGCCGCCGGTCAGCAGCAGGCCGAGGGTTGGCAGCCAGACGAGGGACAGAATCGCGACGATGTAGAGCAGCAGCATCGCCTTCGCCACGCGCATACGGCCGAGCCGATCGGCAATACCACCGAGCCCGACACGCACCACCATCGCGCAACCGGCGAAGGCCACCAGGAAGGTCGAGACCTGTTCAAAACCGCAGGCGAGTGCCCAAGGCTGATAAAAAGTAAACATCGCGCCGAACGCCCAGCCGACCATCGCTGTCACCAGCAATACGCGCTTCAAGCCCGGGCGGCGCACCAACTCAAACATGGTGGTGGTCTGTGCGTGGGGTTGGGGTTTGTGGCCATCGGGTAGCAAACGCGCCAGCGCGGCCGCGACCAGGGCCGCGACCACGGTCGCAGCGAACACCGCCCGCCAGCCGAACAGCCCCGCCACCCACTCGGCCAACGCGGGGCCAAGTGCATTGGTCGAGATCATGATCGCGCCGAACATGCCGATGGCCTGCCCCATACGCGCCTTGGGCGCGATGTCGGTGGCGAGCGTCGATAAGGCCAGATAGAACAGCGGCCAGGCAATGCCTTGCACCAGGCGCAGGATCCACAGCAGCGGGCCGACGCTGTCGACAAACAGGTAACCGGCGCAGGCGACCGCGAACAGCAGTGCGCCGATACATACAAACAGCCTGCGCCCGCGTCTATCGATCTGCACGCCCGCTATCGGCATACAGAATACCGATGCCAACAGCGAGACCGCGCTCAGGCCGCCAATGGTCGCGGCATCGGCCGCCAGTTCGACCGCGAGAAATTTCGGCAGCAGAAAGTAGGTCGAAAACGACATACCGACGATGGCGGTCACAACCAGCACCAGAATGAACTGCTGAGTCAGTAAAGGAGGGGCGTCACTATTCAACGAACTTGAATCCAGAAAATAAGGGGACGGCGCAGGGCGCCATCCCCCGAAGCGCGCTGGCGACAACGGGCGGTGCCCGCATCGTCAGCGTCAGGCGCGGGCGCGAAAGTCGCCCGCCATGCATCAGGGTCTCAGGGGATACGAAACAGGCCGCACAGCTTGTTGCCTGCCGGATCACGCAGGTAAGCGAGATACATCTTGCCTGCGCCGCCCTCACGAACGCCCGGCGGGTCCTCGCAAGTGGTGCCACCGTTGGCGACGCCGGCGGCGTGCCAGGCATCAACCTTGGCTTGTGAATCGCACGCGAAACCAATCGTGCCGCCATTGGCGCCGGTAGCGGGCTGGCCGTTGATCGGCGGGGTGACCAGAAACAGGGCACCAGCGTGCATGTAGATCAGACGCCCTTTGTCGTCCGTGATCGCCGGCTTGGCGCCCAGCGCACCGAGCACGGCGTCGTAGAACGCCTTGGAGCGCGGGATGTCGCTGCTGCCGACCATGATGTGTGAAAACATATCTCTCTCCTCGTGGGTTGAAACCAGAATCATATCCTGACGCGGGCGGCGAACAATGCCAGTCCCCGGTCGGGTCATACAGGGGCCTGAAAGATCAGGCCGTGCGGCCATGTTCGAGTGTGCTTGTCAGCGCAATTGGCTGTCTTTACTGCCACGGCGATTGAAGGTGCTGTGAAAACGCGCCTCGGCGTCGTGACTCTCCTGGCACGCGACACAACGCCGCACGCCAGCTACCGCCTGGCGCCGGGCCTCGGGTATCGGCTCACCGCAATCTTCACAATCGGCGCGTCCGACGCCACCCGCGAGGGCCTGGCGCGCGTGCTCGACCGCATCAGCGACACTCTGGTCGATCTGGTCCTGTACTGCGCCATCGCGCGACCACCCACCTGCCATGATTCGAGTTCCTGCAAA
>CAMCBY010000286.1 GCA_945873015.1 Klebsiella pneumoniae | reverse complement strand
GTCAGAGCCCAAGGTCTGCGCCTGTTGACCTCGTGGTTGCGCCGGCCGGCAGCCGACATGCTCGACCCACAGGTCAAAAGTCTCAACTATCTGAACAACGTGCTGGCCAAACGCGATGCACGCCTGAAAGGCTACGACGACGCGGTGCTGTTGAACCAGGCAGGACACGTCACCGAAGCGACCGGCGCCAATATATTCGCGGTGCTGAACGGCACGCTGGTGACGCCGCCGACCGCCGATGGTGCGCTGCCCGGCATCACCCGCGACAGCGTGCTGGCGATGCGCGCAGCGGCCGGCACGCCGGTCACCTGTCGCTCGCTGACGCGTTATGACCTGCTCGCGGCTGAGGAGGTATTTCTGTCGGGCAGCGGCGCCGGCATGGTGAGTGTCGCCAGCATCGACGACACCCCCATCGGCGATGGCGCGCGACCGATATGCGAACAACTGCGCGCCGCCTATGCGGCGTACGCGGTCGAGCACGGCGTATCGTTCTGATGCTCGCGTGGCGCCGGGCTTTCGAGTTGAATGTTCGGCGCTATACTGCGGCGACCTTTCAATCCACCTCAAAAGGGAGGGGAGTGCCATGGTGGATATCCACGACGCGACCGACAACTATCGGCCGACGCCAGATGATCGCCGACTCATCGAAGAATTCCGCAAGAATCCGATAGGACACCACAGTCCTGATCTGCAACGCCTGCTCAACCGTCTGCGCGGCGCATCCATGGCCGACAAATTCTGTCTGGTGGTGGTCAAGGCCAATCGCGAATGGCAGTTGGCCAAGACCAGCGGTGTGCGCGGCAAACCCATCAAGTTGCTCGAGCAGCGCTTCACCAGCATGGCCGATGCGGAGTGGTATGTGTTCCGCCAGCGCTGGAAAGCCCTGACCGGCGAGACCTTGCACCAGTAGCGCGGCGACCGTGCGCATGTCCGCCATGCGCCTTTCGCCAACCACAGATTTCCAAACGACGTGCAAATGCGAATTCGCGGCAAGCCAGCCGCGGCGCCAGCACGCTGGCTGCGATGAGGATTTGAATCATGATGAAAATCACCGCCTATGCCGACCGCGTCAGCGTGGCGCCCGGCGAAACCATCAACTTCATGGTCAACTGCGAGGCGCGGCGTTTCAGCGCCGACATCGTGCAGCTGATCTGCGGCGATCTGAACCCCGATGGTCCGGGTTACAAGGAAAAGCCGGTCAACACACCGGCGAACGGCACCTACAAAGGCCGCCGTCAGGTCATACACGCCGGCTCTTTTGTTGAGGTGCCTGCCTGCGAAGCGCTGGCCTCGCTTGAGAGTTTCACCTTTGCCGCCTACATCTGGCCGACCACACCCGCACGCGGCGAACAAGCGCTGATCTCGGCCTGGTCGCAGAGTGCGCTGCGTGGCGCTGAACTTGTCATCGGCGCCAAGGGCCTCAGCCTGCGCATCGGCGCCGGCAAGGGACGCGTTGAAACCATCAGCACCGGGCGGGCGCTGTTGTCCCATGAATGGTATTTCGTGGCGGCGAGCTACGATGCCAACACGCGTTCCGTACGCCTGTTGCAGGAGCCGCTTCATCATCACGCGGGCACGCGCGACGCCGCGCAGAAGAACACCAAGGCCAAACACAAGCCGAATCTGGCCCATGGCGACCCGTTGATCATCGGCGCCAGCTTTCAGCAATTCGATAAAGGGCGCACCGCCTGTGGCCAGCACTACAACGGCAAGATAGACAGTCCGCGCATCGCCTCAAGGGCCTTGAGTGACGCCGAACTGCAGGCCTTCAAGGCCAAACGTGTCAGCGGTGCGTTACTGAATGATGTGGTGGCTGCGTGGGACTTCGGCGCTGACATTACCAGCGTCAATGTCAGCGATACCTCGGCCAACCGCCTGCACGGCCGGGTGGTGAACATGCCGGTACGTGGCATGACCGGCTTCAACTGGAATGGCGAGGAGATGTGCTGGCGGCACGCACCGGAGCAGTACGGCGCGATCCATTTCCACGACGACGACATTCATGACGCCGGTTGGCAGGTGGATGTATCGCTGACCGTGCCAAAGAATTTGAAGAGCGGCCTGTATGCAGCGCGTCTGCGTTGTGGCAAAAATCTCGAAGACGAAGACTACGTGCCGTTTGCGATCCTGCCGCCGCGCGGCAAGGCCACCGCCAAAATCTGTTTCCTGCTGCCGACCGCCAGCTACATGGCCTATGCCAATGAGCACATGGGGTCCGATGCACCGATAGCGCAGTTATTGGGCGGACGCCTGGTGGAACACGAGCGCCAGGACCTGTATCGCAATGAGCATCGCGAATACGGCGCGAGCTGTTATGACACTCACAGTGACGGCTCAGGCGTGTGTTACACCTCGCGACTGCGACCGATACTCAACATGCGCCCGAAATATCGCTCATGGCTGGGAGGTACCGGTTCGACGCTGTGGCAGTTCAACGCCGATACCCACACCATCAACTGGCTGGAGGCGATGGGCTACGACTACGACGTCATCACCGACGAAGAACTGCATTACCAGGGCGTGTCCGCGATTGAGCAGTACAAGGTCGTGATCACCGCTTCCCATCCCGAATACCACTCCAAGGAGATGTGGGATGCGATGGATGCCTACCAGCAACGCGGTGGGCGCCTCATGTATCTCGGCGCCAACGGCTGGTATTGGCGCGTGGCGTTTCACCGCGAGCAAGCGGGTGTAATGGAAGTGCGGCGTGCCGAGGGCGGCATCCGCGCCTGGGAGGCGCGCACCGGCGAGTACTACCACTCATTCACTGGCGAGTATGGCGGCCTGTGGCGCCGCAACGGCCGCGCACCGCAGGGCATTGTCGGCACCGGCTTTACCGCCCAGGGCTTTGATATCTCCTCGTACTACCTGCGCAAGCCGGACAGCATGAAGAAGGAAGTGCAATGGATCATGGCCGGTGTCGGTGCCGACGAGCGTATCGGTGACTTCGGTCTGATCGGCGGCGGCGCCGCCGGATTGGAACTCGACCGCTATGACCGCAGCCTCGGCACGCCGCCCGGCGCCTACTGGCTGGCATCGTCTGTGGATCACACCGATATCTATCTGGTGGTCTGCGAGGAGTTGCTGATCAACTACCCCGGCACCGGCGGTCAGGAAAGCGAGCTGGTACGGGCCGACATGGTGTTCTACCCGACCACCAATGGTGGCGGCGTATTCTCGACGTCGTCCATCGCATGGCCAGGCTCGCTGGCGCATAACAAGTACAAAAACAACGTCTCGCGTATTACCCGCAATGTGCTCGACCGCTTTATTGGCAACAAGCCTTTATTGGACTGAATACGCCTGCTGCCGGGTCGCGCGGGCGGCCCGGCGGAACGGCATGGGGACAGCGTTGCCAGCAGAATTCACGTGTTACGGAATTTGAATCACTTATTCATATTCGGAAACATATTTATTTCAAAATGATTGTTGCGATGCACCAAAATCTCGGTATGATGCATCGCACCAAGACAGATAACGACCTCCCCTCGAAACTCTGTCCTTGGGACCTCCCCTCGCCCGGCCCCCAAAGGCCGGGCATTTTATTTTGGGGCATCGGGAAATCCGACCTCAGCGACTTGGAAACATAGTTGTTCCAAATTGAATGTTGCACTGCCGCATAATCGCGGTATGATGTGCCTCACCAAGACAGACAACGACCTCCCCTCGAAACCCTGTCTCTGGGACCTCCCCTCGCCGGGCCCCTCAAAAGGCCCGGCATTTTATTTTCCGGTACCGGAAAATTCCGCCTCCCCGGCCCCTCGTTTCAATTGCGGCGCAGGGCGCTCCTGCGTTGACGAAAAAGACGCACCAGACCAGGCAGCCGCCACACAGCGACCACGCCCACGTAGCACAGCACGGCGCCGCCGGTCGCCATGATGGACAAACCCACCAGCAAGGGTTCGCCCATCGCCGTCAGTCGCTCAACCAGCGGCAACTCAGCCAGCACACCTTCGGCAAGGGACGGCGGCACCCCCAGCACCAGGGTGCCCAGGTGGTAACCCGCCAGCAGGATCGCCGGCGTCGTCAACGGATTGGAAACAAACGTGGCAAACACCGCAGCGGGCAGGTTGGCGCGCAGCACCAGCGCAGCGACGCAGGCGAAAACAACCTGACCGATGGGCACCAGCAAACCAAGGAAAAAGCCGGACGCCAGCCCGGCAGCTACGCCGTGGCGGCTGGCGCGCCATAACCAGGCCCGATCGAGCAGGGGCCCCATCCAGCGCAGACTGCGACGGGCGCGTAATTTATCGGGATCGGGTAACCAACGACGGAGCAGAGGGCGCAGCATGCGCGGCAGTCTTGCGCATTCTTGCGACGCCGCATAGCGCCGCGCGCCGCCGCACAGTTTCAGATGCCGAGATAACGCTGCGCGAGGCGCGCTGCCCAGCCGTCAAACTTCAAGGGGCCGGTGGTCGCCGCCAGGCACAGACACTCACCACGGGTGGTGACTATCGGCTGGTGACTGGTGCTTTCATCGGCGTCCTCGAGGTCACCGACGCCGAAGATACGGTCGTCAATCACGTACGCACCCTGCAAAACCACCGTCAGTTCGCTGCCGCTATGGCTATGCCGGGGCAGCACGGCGCCAGGTTGCGCACGCAGCAGCCACAAACGGTCGCCTTCGCCGCTACGCAGTTTTGCTACCGCCACACCGCCGCCCACACCCCGCCATCGCAACGCCGATTCACCCAGCGCCAGATAACTGCCCGCCACTGCATTCAAATCGAGTGGCCCGGACATCGCGCCACTGGGACGCCAGCTCGGCATCGCGGGTGCGCTGCGCTGGGTAGTGAGGATGTCGTCAGCCTCCAAGGTCGGCGCCATCGCGCCGCCGTTGATCATCACGTCGGCGGCGAGCGTCTCTGCCATTTGCAGATCCGCGCGGCAACTTGTGCAGCCGAGCAGGTGCGTCGCAATCACAATGTCAAAGGCCTGACTCAGGTGGCCGCAGGCATAATCCATCAACCAACCACTTTCAGGATGTTGCATTTCGCTCATCGTCCTTCTCCGAACGCAGCGCGCACACGCTCGAATGCGAGCCGCGCGCGCGATTTCACTGTGCCGATGGGCAAGCCGCTTTCCTCAGCAATTTCCCGTTGTGATTTGCCTTCCACATAACATTTGATCAGCACTTCGCGCTGCTCTACCGGCAATTGCCCGAGCATCGCGCCGATGCGCGCCCCAAACGCCTGCGCCATCAGATCGACTTCGTAGCTCTCGGCGGCGCCATCGCTGCGCGCAAAATCCGCGATCAATCGCTGCTCGCGCTGGGCGGCGCGCTCGAGGTCGATGCGGCGGTTACGCACCAGGGTAAAGATCCAGGTGCGTGCCGAAGCCAGCCGCGCGTCGAACATCGAGGCCTTGCGCCATACCACCAGGAACACGTCCTGCAGCAGGTTCTCGGCATCGGCGGGGTTCATGCCGCCGCGCCGCAGATGGCTGTTGATACGCGGTGCCAACAGCTCGAACAGGCGGCGGAAAGCGGCCCGGTCGGTATGTTCGCGCACCTTCACCAGCAAGGCGGTTTCCTCGTCTCGCTCGAGGGCTGCGCGATCGACTGGCGCGCGCTCCTCGGACGCAGGAAACGGCAGAATGGCGGCGTCCTCTGGGGGGTGTCGGTCGGTCATGCAGAATTTCATCATGGCATCTTGTACGCAGCGCGCCAACGCCTGGATCAGCGGATAGCCAAGTGATCCACCCTCCTCTCGATAACGTAACCTATCGCAGGGCACCACCACGAGGACTCGGCATGCAGGATCAGAGCGGGCGCGTAGCACCACTGCGTATTGCGGTAGTCGGTGCCGGGATATCCGGCCT
>CAMCBY010000285.1 GCA_945873015.1 Klebsiella pneumoniae | reverse complement strand
ATCGTCAGGCGCGAACCACCGCGACCGGTCTATCGTTTACGGCCAATCGCGTGAGCAGCCTGCGCACGCACTGGAAGATCCCGTGCTTCGAGTCCGCACAACGCACACCGGACGGAGACTGCGTGACCATCGAGCGCGCAGAGCAAGCACTCGGGCTCGCGCCCTCGACCTTGCATCGTTGGCTCAATGATGGTTTTATCGCTGGAGAGCAGGTAACGCGTGGCGCGCCGTGGCGCATCCGGCTCACCGATGAGCTGCATTCGCGCTTCGTAGAAAACGTACCCGATGGTTACGTAACCATGCTCAAGGCCACACATCTGCTCGGCGCATCGCGCCAAACGATCTTGCAGCGTGTAAAGCGCGGAGAGCTTCGCGCGGTCCATATCAACTGCGGACGCAAAAAGGGCTTGAGAATCCAAGTGCCTACCGCTCTTCCTGATCTCTTCGAACGCCAATCAACAGACGGGGTGTAGTGTGAAGCACGCTCCAAGAACTTTTCCAGATCAACATCCACCACCACCGCGCGACCTGCCTGCACGTACGACTGCGCGGCCAACACCGCATCGTGCGCACGCCGACCCGGTCGGAAGCCGTAGCTGTGCTTGCTGAATGGCGGATCAAGCAGCGGTTGCAACACTTGCAATAACGCCTGCTGGGTCAGCCCATCTGTCACCGTCGGAATGCCAAGCCCGCGCTCGCCACCGTCCGGCTTCGGGATCGTTACCCGTCCCATCCGGTCGCGATTCTTGTGGTCTGAGCGCTCGACACGGGACAGCGACTTTTTCAACAAAATCGGTCGGCGGCGACCTCTCGCTGCGGCGCAGCAAGCCCTTCGGGGTGGGCGTCGATCGTCGCCGTCCGGCTGCCTAGCCCGGCTGTCCGGAACTAAACGACCCAAGACATGGGAGGACCTAATAAAGGACCAGCGCCGCAGTGAGGCGCAACAATCATCCGTCCGTTGGCCATCCTGATTGGCGCTTTCCACCCCGAGCTGCAAATAGAAAATGTGGGCTTTTTTGTGGTACGCAAATGAAATTATTAATTTAATTTCTTTATTTATTAATGGCTTACTTATAATATTTGGCGGAGAGAGAGGGATTCGAACCCTCGATACGTTTGACCGTATACACACTTTCCAGGCGTGCGCCTTCAGCCACTCGGCCACCTCTCCAAATTGTCTTTCAATGCCCCAACGTGCCGGTTGTTGCACGAAGAAAGGCATTGATGCGGTCGCGCAGCGGAGATTGTTCGGAGCGCTCCGGCGCGAGGCCGCGCATTGTACCGGATTCGAGGCCGTTTGGAGCTTTTGGAATCGGACGGAAATCCGGGCCACCGTGAGCGCCAGAAATTCAGCTCGCGCTCAACCGCATACCCCTCAAGCTGCCCGCTGGTGACGGGCGAGATTCTGCAGGATCTCAACCTCGCCTTCCGACAGCTCGCAGAGCGAGGTCACGTTCTTCAGATCTACGCCGCTGTTCAGAAGCTTCATGGCGTGCTGAACAGCGAGCTGGTTGTCATCGTTGCTGGTGAGCTTGTCGAGTTGGGTCTGCAGGCGGCGTTGCTGGCTCTCGGTTTTGGCCAGACGTTCGGCCATGCCGCGCGAACAAGTCAGCAACGCGCCGAGATCGCGCTCCAGGGTGGCCACGCGGTCAGCTTGGGCGGCGCTGGTGAACTGAAGCGCACGCAGAGCACGTCGATGCCGCCATTCGCATAGCCCACCGGCCAGCACCGTGACCACCGCGAGGGCCGCCAAGGGGGCAAATTGCACGAAAGCGGCGAGGTCGTTCATGCGTAGGCGTCGATATGCGAGCCGCCGTCGGCTGGCTCACGATGGGCCGGGCGGTGCTCGCGTTCCTGTTGTTTGCCACGCTGCTCGCGCCGCATATCCTCCTGCTCCTCGACCTTGTGCAAGGGCGCGGGTGGCGGGGTCGGATGGACGGGCTTGATGTCCATGGCGGGTCAGCGATCAGAACATGCCGATCGCGTCGCGGTTCTCCTCGTTAATCAGTTTATTAAGGTCGATGAGGATCAGGATCTGCTGCTCGGTGCTGTAGATGCCCTGGATATAACGCGATCCTTCGTCGTTGCCGACGCTGGGCGGCGGGTCAATCTCTGACGACGCGATATTGACCACCTCGGCGACGCTGTCGACCAGCAGGCCGACCGTGACCTTGCCGGATTCGATGATCATGATGCGCGAGCTGTCAGTGATGTCACTGGTGGCGAGATCGAGCAGCTTGCGCGTGTCGAGCACCGTCACCACATTGCCGCGCAGATTAATGATGCCCATCACGTAGTGAGGCGCGCCCGGCACCGGCGCAACGTCGGTCATGCGCAGCACTTCCTGCACCTGCATGACATTGATGCCATAGATCTCATCCGCGAGGCGGAAGGTGACCCAGCGGAAGACCTGCTGGTTTTTTTCTTGCATGACGGCGCTCATGGGGGGCTCCTGTCGGGTTCCGTTGTCTTACGTCAGAAAACGGTCATTACCCGTGCTGTCGAGTGTATAAATGCACACGCCGTGCCAGCTCTCTTTCAAGCGCTCGCATGTTTGTGCAGTAGGGCGTTAAGTGCGTGTTTTTCCAAGATCAAACTCGGTGGGTCGGAAAGCGTCGCAATGATCCACGGTTCATCGGCGTGACGGGTTCGTGGCGCCACCATACCCTCGGCCGCAACGATGTCGCCATCAGCCTTGCACGGTCCGATGCCGAGCCGCGTGCCGGCGAGATGAATGTAATGTTCGTGCTCAGCGTCGATGCGCGCCGCAGCCTGATAACGGGCCGGTACCAGCGCCGCACCGTTGATGTATTCACAATCGCCGTCCTGTTCGCGTCCGAAAGCCGCTATCGCGGTGCTGGCCAGGGCGAATCGAATCTGGCCAATCTTGAACAACACATAACGGGTAGCAGAACTGACCACCCGGGTGATCTCGGCACTGGGCGCATCCGGGTCCGGCACCTCATGCAGATGTTCAGCGAAAAAATTCTCGAGTATGTCCACCCTCAGGCCGCCCCTTCGGCAAGTCGCAGTTGACGTGTGCGGTTGTTCAACAGTGCATCGAGCAATCGGCTGTAAGCCTCAGCGCCGCGCGCCTCGGGTTGCCAGCGCGTCAGGGGCACACCGAGACGGGCGGCCTCGCGCAGTTGGGTGTCGACCGGAATAAATTCCGGCCACAGGGTGATATCGGTGCGGCAGCGTAGCGTCAATAAAGTGTCTCGCGACGCGCGCGTGCGACGATCAAACATGGTCGGCACAATGAGATGGGGCAGACGCCGGCCACTGGAATTGCCAAACAGTTGCAGCGTACGCATGAGGCGGTCGAGGGATTTGAGCGCGAGATCCTCACACTGCATCGGCACCACCAGCAGATCGCATGCCGCCAGTGCGTTGATCACCAGCATGCCGAGCGTCGGCGGACAATCGATGAGGCAATAGTCATAACGTTCGGCGAGTCTCGGCAGATGTTTGTTCAACACTCGCCCCATGCCCTTGACCAGACCACAGCGCCGCTCCAGTGACACCAAAGCGGTGGCGCTGGTGATCATCTCAAGTTTGTCGACCACCGTGCGACGAGGCAGCTTGGTGATATCACAACTCTCATTGGTGGCGGCGGCCGCGAACAGGTCATGCACGCTGCCTGCATCCTGCTCGGGGTCATAGCCGAAATAACTGGTTAACGAACCGTGGGGGTCGAGATCAATGGCGAGCACGCGCGCGCCCTGCGCGGTCAGTGCGCCTGCCAGGTTAACCACTGTCGTGGTCTTCCCCACCCCACCCTTCTGCGCCATCACTGTCCAGATTTTCATTGTTTGATCTCCTCCGGGCCCGGCAATACCGACACCCGCTTGAGGGTTTCGATGGAAAGCTGTTCCGGACTGTTAGCGCGGGACGCCAGCGACACGCTGGCACCCGGCACCTGTGGATGACGAGCGATCGCAATGACCACACGCCGGTTCTTCGCTCGACCTTCCGCAGTGGCGTTGTCCGCCACCGGATATAACTCACCGTAGCCGGCCGCCGACAATCGATCCGCATCAACGCCGCGCGCCGCAAACGTTGCGGCAACGCTGCCCGCGCGGGCTGCCGACAATTCCCAGTTGGAGCCATACACGCCGTTCTGCAACGGCCTGTTGTCGCTGAAACCTTCAACCCGGACCGGCGTGGTGCTGGCCTTGACCATCGCCGCCAGACGACTGACGGTCGGCTCGGCTTGTGCGCTCAAGCGCGCCTGCCCGCTGGCAAATGCGAACTCGCCATCGAGTTCTACTTCAATCCACTCCTCGCTCTGACGGATACGCACTTTGTCGAGTTCTATCGGGTCTTTCAGCACCTTCTCGATATCACCCGCCGTCACGTCATGAGCATCGATGGCCGTGACAGGCACAGGAAAATCATCCTGCACGATTTCTTCCAGCATGCGTGTCGGTTGCCCGCCCTGCGCATCGTCACCGGGCACCCGACCAATGCCAGTCAACCCCCCACCAAAATCAATCGGCGCAGGCAATGGCTCGGGATTGCGGAACACGCTTTCCATTGAATCGGACAGCACCCGGAACTTGCCGTCATTGACTGACGAAATCGAATACATCACGACGAAGAACGCAAACAGCAAAGTGATGAAATCGGCATAGGACAACACCCAGCGATGACTGTTGTCCTCATCATCGAACTGCGCATCGCGGGCCATACGCCGGCGCGCTGCAAGGCTCGCGCCGCTCATATGATCAAACCCTGCAAACGCGCTTCGACCGCGCGCGGATTGTCGCCGGCGGCTATCGCCATGATGCCGACCGTCACTAATTCCTTGTGGCGCGCCTGTTCCCGCACCAGGGCTTTCAGCTTGTTGGCGGCCGGGATCAGCACCAGATTAGCGAGCCCCACGCCATAGACGGTCGCGACGAATGCCACAGCGATACCCTGGCCGAGCATGGCCGGGTCGGCGAGATTGTTCATGACTTCGATGAGGCCCATCACTGCGCCGAGGATGCCGAGCGTCGGTGCATAACCGCCCATGCCATCGATGACCTTGGCGGCATTCATGTCGTGACGCTCGCGCGCCATCGCATCGAGTTCCAGTGTTTCGCGGATGGTTTCCGGATCGTTACCGTCAATGACCAGTTGCAGGCCCTTGCGCGCATACGCGTCGCGCACCGTTTCAACGACTTCCTCGAGTCCGAGCAAACCCTCACGCCGCGCAAGCTGCGCCCAGCGTACGATTTCCTTCATCTGTTTCTCGGCCTGCATCTGCGGCGGACGGATCACCCACACCAGCATTGACATTGCACGCACGAATACCGGAAGGGGAGACTGCAACATGGTCGCGCCGATGCTGCCGCCGACCACAATCAGGATGGCCGGGCCGTTGAGCAAGGTCATCACGCTGCCGCCTTCGAGATGCTGACCGAGCAGCACCGCGACCAGTGCCACGGTCACGCCACTCAGGCTCAGCAAGTCGAATTTCTTCATGACTGCGGCAAGTGCTCAGCTTCCGGCCGGACTGGATGCTCAGCGTCGCGCATAGCTTTCGAGCAAACCCGGCAAATCAAGAATGAGGGCAATCTTGCCATTGCCGGTGATGGTCGCGCCCGACAGGCCCTTAATGCCTTGCAGCAGCGCGCCCAGCGGCTTGATCACCACTTCTTCCTGGCCAATGAGGTCGTCCACCAACAGCCCGACGCTCTGGTTACCGATACGCACCACCACCACATGGCCCTGCTGCTCAGTGAATTCATAAACGCCGTTGACCAACCAGCGTGACAGGTAGAACAACGGCAGCGCCTTGCCGCGCACCACCATGGTCTTGCGACCATCGACCTCGCGCGCCTGCTG
>CAMCBY010000284.1 GCA_945873015.1 Klebsiella pneumoniae | reverse complement strand
CTTGGGGCCGACCTGGCCGAAGATGGCGTTATCAGAAGCGATGGTCATGTCGCACAAGGTCGCGAACACATTGCCGCCGCCAATCGCATAACCGCGCACTTTGGCGATGACCGGCTTGGGCACGTCGCGAATGATGGAATGCAATTCTTCCACTGGCATGCCGACCGCACCGCGTGCGTCGTTGTTGCCGTATTGGCCTCCGGCATGGTCGGATTGGTCGCCGCCGGTGCAGAACGCCTTGCCACCGGCGCCGGTGAACACAATCGAACCGATGTCACGATTCCAGCCGGCCTGTTGAAAGGCGTCGAGCAGTTCGACCACTGTGCGCGGGCGAAATGCGTTGTACTTGCTCGGGCGATTGATGGTGATGATGGCGGTGCGGCCAACGGTCTCGTACAGCACATCTTCGTAATTGCTCATGGGGTTCTCCTTGGTTAAGTGTGATGGCTTGTATCGATGGGCTCAGGCGTCCTGGTAGGGGATGCCTTCTTCGGCCAGTTTCCAGATGTGATAGCCGGCCGGCTCTTCCAGTTCTTCGAGCAGATGCCCGACCAGACCGGCGCAGCGCGCAATCAGATTAAAACCTCGCGCAATGGCGGGCGGCAGGTCCGCTTCCAACAGCAGCGCGGCGATGGCAGCGTTGACGTTGATGACGATGTTCTTGCCCGAGGCGGCCTTGATTGCATCGCCGAGCAGATACATCGCGGCGAGATATTCGCCTTTGGCGCCGGCGGCGCTCGCCACTTCAGCCAGACGCTTGACGCGCGGGTCACCGTTGACATGAATGGGATGGCCGTAGCCCGGCAGGAATTTCCGCGCGGCGACATGCTCCTTGGCGATTTCGGTGGCTTCAGCCGCGCGCTCGTGCGCGGGTTTGGCGACAATGCGTGCCAGCAGCGCGGCCGATTCATCGGCGGTGCCGACAAAACGCGAGCCGGCGCCCAGCAGACCCGCGGCGACTGCACCCTGCAGTGACTCCGGCGCGCCGAGATAAGTGATGCGGCTCGCAACTGCCGACGGCGTCATGCCGTGTTCCATGATGCAGACCAGCACCGCATCGACCGCCGCGCGCTGCAGGGCGGTGGGTTCCTTGCCGAGGAAATGAAACACGATCATGTCGGTGAAGCTCAGCTTGCCGATCAAGTCGTCGCACAGATTGCGGCCACGAATCCAGATATTGTCGACGTCGCTGTGGCAGAGATGGGTGACGGGATTACTTTTCTTGTACATGCTGTGCGGCCCTGATTGCGGGCGGACCTTGCCGCCTCAAAGTTGGATAGGAATGGCAGCCGGCATTATGCCGCATGCGTCTGCCTTAGCAGCCTGCGCTGAACAGCGCGGCGAGGCAGAGTGCTGAGTTCTATGGCAATTCATCCCGATCCGGACGGCCTGCACCGACGCCGCTTCGGCACCCCGCGTCGCGCTGCGCCCGCTCCGACGGTGCGGCCGGGTGGTGCGCTGCTGCGTGTGGCGTGGCTGTCGCTGGCCGCGTTGTTACTGCTTTCGATAGTGTTGACGGTCAGCCTGCGCTGGCTCGACCCGCCGACCAGCGCCTTCATGCTAGGCGCGCGTGCGGCGGCGCTGTTGGCGGGTGAGCGGGACTTTGTCATCGAGCAGCGCTGGTTGGCGCTGACGGCGCAGTCGCCGTGGCCGGGCGTGGCCGTGATCGCGGCCGAGGATCAGAATTTCGCGGCGCATCGCGGCTTTGATTTCGAGGCCATAAAAAGCGCCATCGACGCCCGGCAGCGGGGCGCGAGTCTGCGTGGCGCCAGTACCGTGTCGCAGCAACTCGCCAAGAATCTTTATCTGTGGTCGGGGCGCAGTTGGCTGCGCAAAGGACTGGAAGCGTGGTTCACGGTGCTGCTTGAGACGGCGCTCGATAAGCGGCGCATTCTTGAAATCTATCTGAACGTGGTGGAATTCGGGCCGGGGGTCTACGGCGTGGAGGCGGCCAGTCAGCGCTACTTCGGTCACGGTGCCGCGACCTTGAGTGCGGAAGAAGCCGCGGCGCTGGCGGCGGTGCTGCCGGCACCGAGCAATTACAGCGTCACTCAGCCGTCGCCCTATGTGCGTGCCAGACAACGCTGGATACTCGGGCAGATGCGCGCCTTGGGTGGCAGCGCCGTGCTGGCAAAACTCACCGCCTTATAGGCACGCATTCATCCGCGTATCCGGCCGCGCAGAAGGCGCGGTGTGATGACTTTGGTGTGCGAATGAATTCGCACCTACAAAAGGCGCTTTGCTTCTTCGTCCATCACCACCGCTACGCGACCGATGGCGCGCCGTGTCAGCACATCATCCATCGCCTGGTGCACGCGGGCGAGGGGATAGGTGATATCGACTACCGGGTTGATGCGCCCTGCCACGAACCAGTCAAACAACTGTTCCATGTTGGCGCGCATGCGGTCTTCGTATTCGTAACGCATGTCCTTCGGGCTCCAGCCGTAATACAGCCCCATGTTCAGGCCGCATACGATGAGATTTTTCACCAGCAGCAGATTGGCCGGGATGTGCGGAATCTCGCCACCGGCAAAACCGACCGGCATGATGCGCGCCTCGGGCGCCATGCAGCGCAGCGACTGCATAAAGACCTCTCCGCCTACCGGGTCGTAGACCGCGTCGACGCCGTCGCCATTGGTCAGCGCTAACACCTGCTCGCGAAAATCCTGTTCGCGATAATTGATGACGTGGTCGGCGCCGTGGGCGCGGGCGCGCTCGAGTTTGGCCTGCGAGCCGGCGGTGGCGATGACGGTCGCACCGAGTATCTTGCCAATCTCGACCGCGGCGATGCCGACACCGCCACTTGCGCCGTGCACGAGCAAGGTCTCACCGGCCTTGACGTTCAACAGATGTGACCAGGTGAGTGCCGCCGCCGAGGTCGCGTAGGAATTGGTGAAAGCGATGGCTCGCGTGAACGAGAGCGTGTCGGGGATCGCGAAGACGTTGACTTCGCGCGCCACCGCTTCTTCGGCGAGACCGCCCCAGTCCAGCACCGCACATACCCGTTCGCCGACTTTGAAGCGAGTGGCCTTTGCGCCGGTCTCGACGATGATGCCCGCCACTTCAGTACCGGGCGTAAAAGGCAGCGGCGGTTTGCGTTGATATTTGCCCTGCACCACCAAGTTGGTGGCGAAACTGACGCCGGCGGCCTGGATACGGATACGCACATCGCGCTCGCCCAGACTCGGGCGCGGCATGTCGACCAGCGCGAGTTGGTCGAACGTCGTCCATTGGCTGACGAGCAGGCCTTGCATAACAATCTCCAGCGGCTGGTTGTGATGGTCGGGTTGGCGGCAGTCCGACTGCGTGCGCATTTATAGTATGCGTATCGCTGGAAGACCAGAGAGCGATTTGCCCCGAGTGCAGCGAGCGACTTGCGCGCGGCTGTTACTGAAGTGACGTTTGTCGTCACTCGGCGACAAAAAACGTCACATTACCAATTGCGAATGCGTGTGGGTCGTCAGCCCGCGGGGTGTCACCCCGGTGGGGGAACTGAAGGGCTGTGAAACCCGTCACAGGCGCGCAGCCCAAAGCGCTCGAATGGCGATGACAAATGTGTGCCAGTTCCGCGCGCGCAGTATTTGGCATGGCGCTTGCCCCTTTGCATTGACCAAAGGCCGAGCCACGGGGCAGGAGCGCTACGCCATGAACGAGTATCTCAATTCGAATTCGAGCCGCCAGAGCGAAGTTCGCAGCACTAATCACGACCACGCCTACGCTGCCGATCAACACCACCGCGACACCACGCCGCTGAACGCAGGCCAGGCCCGCAAGTGCGGACTCGACACCGGCGCGCGCGGTTGGCGTTACGTCTACCAGACGCACTGAGTCGCCATAACGCACGATAGGTGCGAACTCACTCGCACATTCGAGCGCGCATCAAACGCTGCGCTGCGCCTTTGAATGTGCGAATGAATTATGAATTGGGTGTAGGTCTGAAACTGTTGTTACGAACCAAGCGCTTGGTAGTACCGAGCTTAATCCCGGCAACAAACTGGGCTAGGTAAGGGCGTTCCGGTCATTGTGGGTCAGACTTCAGTCTGACACTGTCGTGAAAGCCTCCTGCCGCCAATCGCCTGTGAATGTCAGACTGAAGTCTGACCCACAAAAGGATCACGTGCCGACGCTCAGTTTGAGACCTGCACCCAATGAATTCGCACCTGCAGTGAAGACCGACAGCCCGCGTCGGCTCTGACGCCAACCCTCACCATTCCCCGCCTGTGCAATTGCCGGCCGGCGACCTGCCGGCTACGCTGCACGACCTCATCTTTCCTGTTTCGCGACAATGGCTGCGACTTCTTCCATGCGCTGGTTGGTGCTGTTCGGCGTATGGACCATCTATTGCACCTTCGGACTGGTCGCGACCTGTCTCGCGCCGCTGGTCAAACTGGTCGAACACGATCTCGACATGAGTCATGCGCAGATGGGCAGCGTGATGGGCGCGTGGCAGTTGGTCTACATCGCGGCGGCTTTGCCTTGCGGCATTCTGCTCGACCGGCTGGGCTCGCGCTGGGCCTTGTTGCTCGGCGCACTGTGCGTGGCGGCGTCGGCCTGGGGCCGCAGCCATGCCGATACTTACTACGAACTGCTGGCGGCGGTGGCGCTGTTTGGCATCGGCGGACCGATAGTGTCTGCCGGCGCACCCAAGGTCATCGCCCATTGGTTTCAGGGCCAGAGTCGCGGGCTCGCGATGGGCATCTACATCACGGGGCCGGCGGTGGGCGGGGTGGTGTCGCTGACCTTGACCCACGATGTGCTGATGCCGTATTTCGATCAGGACTGGCGCAAGATCATGGCGCTGTGGGGTGCGCTGGCGGCCTTGTCCGGGCTGGTGTGGTTTGCGCTGGCGTCCTTGCCCGGCATCCGGCCGATTGCCGACGAACGACAGTCGGCCAGCCATACACCACACCGACAGCTGTTGCTCGGCCTGCTGGCGCAACCTGCGGTGCGTCTGGTGCTGGGCATGGCGGTCGGCGTGTTTCTGATCAGCCACGCGCTGACCAACTGGTTGCCTGAGATGTTGGTGCGTGGCGGCATGCCGGCGGTGGAGGCGGGTTACTGGTCGGCCATCCCGACGGTAATTGGCATTCTCGGCTCGCTGTCGATACCGCGGCTCGCGATCCCGGCGCGGCGCTTTCGTATTCTTGGCCTGTTGTGTGGTGCGATGCTGCTTGCCAGTGTGCTGCTGCAGTTCAGCACGCCGGCGCTGTTGTTACCCGGGCTTGTCCTGCAGGGTATTGCGCGCTCGACACTGACGACGGTGCTGGTGCTGACCCTGGTTGAGCTGCCGGACATCGGTGCCCGCCACGCCGGCATGGCGTCGGGCCTGTTCTTCGGTGCGGGTGAAATAGGCGGCATGCTCGGCCCCCTGCTGCTCGGCGTGTCTTACGATTACACCAACGGGTTTGCAGCCGGCCTCGCCTTGTTCACACTCATTGCGCTCGGTTTGGTGGCGAGCGTGCGCCGCCTGCAGGCATTGGCCTTTGCGCATCCGCACAATTAGCATGGGCGCCTTGCGCGTCAAGGGTGAAGTCTCGCCATGAATCTGCTCGAGCTCTCAGCACTGGAACGTCAATACGCTGTCGAGCAGTTGCTCGCCCGCTATGTGCAATGTATCGACGACGATCGTCTGGAGGAATGGCCGGGTTTTTTCGTCGAACAGTGTGACTACCGCATCGTCGCGCAGGAAAATGTCGAACGCGGCCTGCCGTTGGCAGCACTGTCGTGCGACTCGCGCGGCATGCTCATCGACCGCGTGGTATCACTGCGCCACGCCAATATCTACGAACCCCACCGCTATCGGCATGTGGTCAGCAGCACCTTGCTGGGCGCGGTCAGCGCCGACAGCGTGCA
>CAMCBY010000283.1 GCA_945873015.1 Klebsiella pneumoniae | reverse complement strand
TTTAGAGGCGCGCGCTGGTCATGCTTGAGCGGTATTCCATCGCTGGCATGCTGGGCGTGGGCATGTCGCGCTGCTGAGTGCCGTTCAACATCACGATCGCGCGGCCTTTGGCACGTAAGGTGCCACGTGCCTGCAGACGAATCAGCACGCGGCCCACGGCCTCACGCGACGCGCCGGTCATGCAGCCAAGTTCAGTGCGCGTGACGGATATGGCACTGCCTTCAGGATGGGCATGGGCATCGGGCGAGCTGGCGAGTTGCCGCAGGGCGGCGATGACTCGTTTTTCGGTGTCATAAAAAGCCATGGCCGCGGTTTTGCGCGACAAATCATCGAGGCGCAGCGCGAGTTGTGCGGTCAGTTGCGGCAGGAGTGCCGCCAGCAGCGCAGGATAGGCGCGCAGGCGGGGGTAGCTGATGAAGGCTACTTCACAAGGACTTTTTGCGCGCACCGCCGAACAGTTGAGGGCGTCAGCTTCAAACAGACCCGCTTCTCCGAAGAAGCTGCCATCGTGCGCGATGTCCAGCACCAGGTCGTGACCGCTAGCGGTGCGCATGCGGAAGGTCACCGCGCCCTTGATCAGAAAATGCAGACCACGCGACACTTCGCCCTGCGCAATGATGACTGCCTTTGCCACATAACGCCTGCGCTCGCAGTCGCTCAGAAATCCGTGGATGAATTCTGGCGAGCGTGGCGTTTTATTCATTTCGATTTGCACAGACAACTCCGATGCGCGATGGCATAAAAAAGTCACTCCTTGACGGGAAAGGACTCGCGACAAACTCGGTCTGGGCGGCCAAATCGCCGCACTGTTATCGCTTAGGGATCGAAGTGGGCATGCTAGTCCTCCGGCTGGCATTTGTTGGTGCGCCATCACACTATGAAGTGTCGATGGCAGGCGGCGCGCCTGTCGCTCGCGGTGTGCCGCAGCGTACATACAAAACCTAAGCCTGCTGGCAAGCTAAGTGATACAGTCGATTCGGCAAGCCGCCTGTGGCGGCTGCGGTCGATGCACTCATGCGGTATCGCCACCCGATCATTCTCCGCGGGAAGCGTTCATGCCGAGACCATCACCTACTGAGCCGGAGTCAGGCTCGACATCACGCGCGGACAACGACGCCGCCGTGCGCCGTGAGCGTGACGTCTCGCCCGACACGCCTTCTTCCAAGTCGTCGGCGAACGGCGTCAAACGCATTGGCCCTCCGCAGCGCTGGTGGCTGATCTTTCTTGTATTCGCAGTAGGCAATCTGCTTTTTACGCAGGTTTTCAGGCCGCAGGCCAAGCCGCACATCGTCACCTATACCTTCTTCAAGCAGCAGGTCGTGGCGGGCAATGTCGAGAGCCTCAGCAGTAACGGCGATGCGCTGGAAGGGCGCTTTAAAATTGACGTCGCCTACCCGCCGACTCAGAGCAGCACGCGCAGCGGCGATGCCGAGCCCGCCAAAATCGAAAACATCACCATCTTCAAGACCCAGCGACCGAGTTTCGCCGACGCCGGCCTCGAATCCCTGCTCGACAGCAAAGGTGTGGTGGTCGAGGCCGCCGATCAGCGCAATTCGTCGTGGTTCGATTTGATCTTGAGTTTTGGCCCGACGGTGCTGCTGGTGGGCGTGTTCATCTATATCAGCCGGCGTAGTGCCAGCGGTGGTTTATTCAGTCTCGGCCGCAGTCGTGCCAAACGTTATGGCACGGAACAACAGCCCATCACGTTTGATGATGTGGCCGGCATCGACGAAGCCGAAAACGAATTGATTGAAGTGGTGGACTTCCTCAAGCATCCGGATAAATACCAACGCCTGGGCGGCACGGTACCGAAAGGTGTGCTGCTGGTCGGTGCGCCAGGCACCGGCAAGACCTTGCTGGCGCGCGCAGTGGCGGGCCAGGCCGGCGTACCGTTCTTCAGTATGAGCGCCTCGGAATTCATCGAAATGATCGTCGGTGTCGGTGCCGCGCGGGTGCGCGATCTGTTCAAGGAAGCACGCGCGGCCGCACCCTCGATCATATTCATCGACGAACTCGATGCCATCGGTCGCGCGCGCGGACGCGGCAGTCAGATGGGCGGTAATGACGAACGCGAACAGACCTTGAATCAAATACTGACCGAGATGGACGGCTTCGACGCGCGCGAAGGGGTCATCGTGCTGGCCGCGACCAATCGTGCCGACGTACTCGACGCTGCTCTGCTGCGGCCGGGGCGTTTCGACCGGCGGGTGGTGGTGCAACGTCCCGACCGCGCCGGGCGTGCTGCTATCCTCGCGATCCATGCCCAGCGTGTGCCGCTCGCTAACGACGTGTCGCTCGACCGCATCGCAGCCGAAACGCCCGGTTTGGTCGGCGCGGAACTGCGCAATCTGGTCAACGAGGCTGCCTTGCTGGCAGCGCGGCGTAATGCCGACACGGTGGCGGCTGAGGATTTTGCCGAAGCGATGCAGAAGATTACCCTCGGTCCGGCGCGCAATATTCTGCTCAAGGCCGCCGACCGTCGCCGCACCGCCTATCACGAAGCCGGCCACACTTTGCTCGCTTTACTGGTGCCAGGCAGCGACCCGGTGCATCGGGTTTCTATCGTGCCGCGCGGCATGGCGCTCGGCGTCACGTATCAACTGCCGATAGACGACCGCACCAGTTATGGTGAGGACTATCTGCATGCACGTATTACCGGCGCGCTCGGCGGACGGGCTGCAGAGCGGCTGGTCTATGGCATTTTGACCAGTGGTGCGGAAAACGACCTGCAGCAGGTCACTGACATTGCACGCCATATGGTGCTGCGCTGGGGCATGAGCGAAAAACTGGGGGCGGTCAGTTTTGTCACCCCGCAGGACGACGGTCTGCCCCCCGCCTTTGCGCAACAGCCCTACAGCGAAGCGACCGCCGAATTGAT
This sequence comes from Klebsiella pneumoniae, assembly GCA_945873015.1. Classification (GTDB taxonomy): domain Bacteria; phylum Pseudomonadota; class Gammaproteobacteria; genus JADJYF01. The sequence continues at coordinate 2,980 of CAMCBY010000283.1, read as the reverse complement.
TGATGCTGAAGTGCGGCGCATCGTCGATGAGAGCCTGCAGCAGGCCGAGAGTGTGCTGGCAGCGCACCGCGACAAACTCGATGCACTGGCCGAAGCCTTGCTGCTGGCGGAGTCGATGAATGCCGCCGAAATCTACGCGGCAGTGGGTATCACGGCACCGCCGCTGGCGGCGCCGTGAGACTAGCGCGCGGCGTCAGTTGAACAGCCGTTGATAGTCGGCCTCGACCGTGCCGTAGCAAGTACACGAGGCCGCTTCCAGGCCCGCGCGTGACAACACGCTGATGGTGCCGCGTGCATAACGTATGAGCTTCTTTCTTGCCAGTGCGCCGGCAGCGATGGTCACAGCGCTGCGTTGCACGCCGAGCATGTCCGCCAGAAACTGATGGGTGAGATAAAAAGCCTGCTCATGGGCGCGGTCATAGGTCATCAGCAGCCAGCGGGCGAGGCGTTGCTCGACCTCATGAAAACGGGTGCAGGCCGCGCTCTGAGTCAATTGCACGTTGAGTACATACAGATAGCGGCCAAGGGTCGCTCGCAATGCCGGCCGTGTCGCGAGTTCGCGGCGCAATTGCGCCGCGCTCATGCGCAGCGCGGTGCCGGTGCCTTGCACGACGGCCTTAAGCGGCGCGAGATTGACACCCAATAATAAAGTGGCGCCGAGCATGCCCTCGCTGCCTATCATGCCCATTTCCAGCGGCGCGTGTTTCGGCACGGTAGCGACCAGCGAAATAAAACCGCTGAGCGGAAAATAGACATGACGCAAGGTTTGTTCGGGCTCACACAATACCGACCCAAACTCAAGTTCTATGTCGCACACATGACGCATCATCGCGCGCCTGTCGGCAGTCGGAAGGTCGACAAGCAGCCGATTTGTGATCGCTGACGGGGTTGTTGCGGGCATGGTTCATCCGGAGGCACAAACAACGCCAGGCATGGCAAGAGCAGGGTGCAAGTACCGGCTCGTGACGACAGTATTACGGGGGGGCACCGTCGCGGTCTGTTCGCCACGCAACACAGGCCGCATGAGACACGCTTAAATCCGCGTCACGGAAGGTACGAATAAATTGGCACCCTGCTGCAGGTGTGAATTTATTGGGTGTAGGGCCGAAACTGGTATTACGAATCAAGCGCTTGGTAGTGCCGATCTTAATTCCAGCCACAAACTGGAATCGTGAGAAACCCGTAGCAGTATTGAGCGCGATATCGCACCGGTAGCTCGTCCAGGTGATTGTGGGTCAGACTTCAGTCTGACTCTGTCGTCAAAACCTCCCGCTGCTAATCGCCTGTGAATGTCAGACTGAAGTCTGACCCACAGAAAATCACGTACCGACGCTCAGTTTGAGACCTACACCCAATTCATTCGCACATTTAGTTCAGTAACGGGTTGTTATCTCAGCGCAGCGGCTTCGGCATGGCGTTGGGGTTATGCAGGTAGGGCAGTAATCGGTCGGTCTCTTTCTTGACTACCGCATAACATTCGCAGCTCAGGGTTTCGAGTCGGGGACGGTCGAGTACGGTGATATGACCACGGCTGTATTCAATCACGCCTTGGCGCTGCAGTTTGCCGGCGGCGTCGGTCACACCCTCGCGGCGCACGCCGAGCATGTTGGCGATAAGTTCCTGGGTCATGACCAGTTTGTTGTCGGGCAGGCGGTCGAGCGACAGCAAAAGCCAGCGGCATAGTTGCTGGTCAATGGAGTGATGGCGGTTGCAAACTGCGGTCTGGGCCATTTGAGTGATCAGCGCCTGGGTATAGCGCAGGATCAGCAGCAGCAGGTCGCCATGACGGTTGAACTCGTCTTTGAGCAATTGCCCCGGCAGGCGATAGGCCGAGCCGGCACTCTGCACGATGGCGCGGCTCGGTGTGCTTTCTCCGCCCATGAACACCGACACGCCGATCAGCCCTTCGTTGCCCACCACCGAAATTTCGGCGGACGCACCGGACTCCATCACGTACAACAAGGACACGATAGCGTCGGTCGGGAAATAGATGTAACGCAGATTGTCGCCGGACTCGTAGAGCACCTTGCCGAGCGGCAAGGGGATGAGTTCCAGCGAGTTGGCCAAACGCGCCAGCACTTCGGCCGGCAGTGCGGCGAGCAGGTGATTGTCCAGCGATGGTGCCAAAGCAGCTCTCTTGATAGGAGGGTGGAATTGAGTAGATTCTACGCGCATAACTGACTCCAGCGCCCGTCCCTCAGTTCTCATGGGGATCTCCGCCCATCCTGCTCCATATGTGATCTCTATTTCGTGCGGTAGCGCACGGAAGAGTGCGGCCGCGTTCTCTGTGGCTTGACGCACAGAGCAACAACGCGCCAGTGGCGCAAAGTTTCTGCCATGGCCAAACCGACCTCACCCCGCCGCTTGGTGCAGCAGACTCCCGCGCATCCGCAGTGCGGGGTGTTACTGGCATCACACTCGTCAAGGCTGTTCGAGCGTATCGCTGTGGCCTTGGGCGACGCAACCGACATTCGGTACCACATCACGCCAGTGGCAAACCTCGAGAGCGCTGCGCGAAGTCTCGGCGAGCACACCTTTCAAGTGCTCCTGTTGGACTGGAGTCTTGCCACGGAACCGGCCTCGCCCGCGCTGGTGGCCTTGCTGGATGCCGCGTCGACGGTCGCCGTGCTGGCATTGTTGCACGATGCCGAGCCGGCGCGGGCCACCGCGGCGTTGGCCTTGGGCGTGCAGGATTATGTATTGGAGACCGATCTCGATGGCTGCCGCCTGGCGCGCATGATGGACAGCGCCATTGCGCGCAAACACCACGAATGTGGGCAGGCCGAACGCGCTCGGCGCACGGCGATGACGCTCGATTCGATTGGCGATGCGGTGCTCAGCACCGACATACAAGGCCGTGTCAGTTATCTCAACCTGGTGGCGGAAACCATGACCGGCTGGAGCAGTGCACAAGCCTGCGGACGGCCGCTGAGTGAAGTATTCACGATTTTGAACGAAGTCACCCGCCAGCCGGTGCCTG
>CAMCBY010000282.1 GCA_945873015.1 Klebsiella pneumoniae | reverse complement strand
CACCGACAGATTCGGAAACCAGTTGTGGATGAGGCGGATGTGTTGGTCCACTTGCCAGTTCGAGTCGGGTTGTTCAACCAGTTCGGCCAGGGTCTTGCGCCCGAAAGTCAGCCGCTGGTGCGGGCCATAGGTATCGAGCACCAGCAAATTGCCGATGGTCATCTTGCCGACGGTTTTGCCGTGCAGGGAATTATGGTGATAGGCCTCGAGATAACCATCGAGCGCTACCTTCCAACCAGGCCCGTCCAGTTCGCGCTGTTCATAGATAAACCAGCTGTCGAGTTGCAGAGTGCCGAGTTCCGCCGCGAAGTCACCCAACCATACATCGATGTCGAGTGGCTCGCCGGGTGTCAGTTTGACGTACACCAGGCCGGCGCGCTCGGCGCACGCGAGTTCAGTCAGACCCAGGGTCGAATGATCGACATCACCGAAGGTCTCGGCTGCATAACGACTGATCAGCGCGCCCTGTTCGTTATATGCCCAGGCATGGTAAGGACAGGTGAAGACCCGCGCGTTGCCGGTGCCGTGCTGACAGAGCTTGGCGCCGCGATGGCGGCAGGCGTTGAGAAAAGCGCGCGCCTGACCGTCTTTGCCACGCACCACAATCACCGGCACATCCAGCACCTGCATGGCGCGATAGTCGCCGGCCTTGGGGATCTCAATGCTGAGGGCAAGCGCCTGGGGCAGGTGTTTAAACACGCGCTCCACTTCGCGCTGGTAACGTGCCTCGTCAATATAAGCGTCGACCGGCATGGCCATCACCGACGGCGCCTGATCGGTCGTGCCATTTTGAAAATGCTCGAGCGCGCGGCGGGTGAGGGCCAGCATTTCGTCGTGTCGGCTCATGGCGCGCTCCTTATTTTGAACCGGCCACGTACTGCGCGTGGAAAGCCTGCCAGCACGCGAGTGTCTCGGGATAATCGGCCGGCAGGCGCTCGCCGCGGATGCTCAAACGATTCGGGGTCTTGAACACCGTTGAGAACTCGGTGACCGGCACGTAGTAGAGAAAATTGATGGTGCGGTGGGAAAACTGCCAGCGCCCGTTCTCGCGCCGGTATTCGTCGTTGTAACGCATGGCGGCGACACTCACGACCTCCGCCGGGCAGGTTTCGGCGTGGCTCAGCACCAGGCCGGTGGCACGGTCCGCATCGTTCTCGTCAAATTCAATGACGTGATCGTGGGTCCAGTGGTAGCCCGGGCCGCGCACCTTGAACAACTCGATATACATCGCTTCGATGGCAGCCCGCCCGTGGGCATTCATGGCACCGCTCGGTGAATCAAACACCGCATCGACAGTGAACAAATCGGTCAGGCGCGGCATGTCGTGTTCGTCGCAGGCGACCGCGTAGGCGGTCACCAGTGCGCTGATGTCAAAACGCGACTCGAGTCGGTCGATGCTGCGTTTTAATTGTTCGAGCTCGCTCATGAAATATCCCCGTTAATCTAAATCGCTGAGGCGCGCAGCAGGCGGCGCGCATTGTCGGCATAGGGCCGCGCTTCTTCACGCACATCCCCCGGCTGCTGATCCCAGCCGGCGAAATTGGTGCCGAACAACAGACGCTCGCAGTTCACCCGCGAGCGCAACAGTTCAACCGATTCCTCGGAATGCACATGGATGTCAAACCACAGTCGATGCAACAGCGCCTCGAAGGCGCCATCGGCACGTAGCTCCTCGCGTGCCCACGGGCGTTTACGTGCGGCGCTCGCCATACGCCCGAACAGATAACCCGTCGCGCCGCCGCCGTGGCTGATACACACATCAAGCTTGGGATGACGTTCCAGCACGCCACCATAAATGAGCGTGCAGACCGCGATGGTCTCCTGCGCGGCAAAACCGATGATGATGTCGAGATCAAAACGTTTGAGATTGGGGTCGCCGGCCGGGCCGTCGATGCCCGCCGGTGCCGGGTGGATGAACAAAGGCACGTTGAGTTCGACCAGCGCCGCGTAGAACGGGTCCAGCGCCGGGTCGTCCAGCGGTCGCCCGAAGTCGGTGCCGATGTAGGGTCCGACCATGCCGAGTTCGCGCACCGCGCGCTGGGTTTCTTCGATGGCGAAGGGTATGTCCTGCATGGGCACCGCCGCACATGCGGCCAGGCGTTCGTGATGGGGGACAATCTGCGCCGCGAGTCCATCGTTGTGAATGCGACAGAACTCGCGCGCCAGCGGCGGCTCGATGAAATGGAAATAGGTCAGGGGATTGGGTGACAGCACCTGATAGTCGATGCCGGCGCGGTCCATCGCCGCGAGGCGCAGGTCGACATCCATGAACGGGCTGCCGCGATAACGCACGCCGTGCAATTCATAACTGCCGACACGAAAGCGCGGTTTTTCCTCATAACCGAGTTCCGGCCCGTAATCGCCGGCGGCGCCCATGGTCTGCTCGAGCACCGCATGGGCGTGCACGTCGATGCTGGTTGCGTCGGCGAGACTCATGGCGCGTTCCTCGTGGTTTCTTCCAGTTCATCTACCACCTCGCGGCGCAGGATGCGGGTGCCGTAGTGGGGCGCGCGCCAGCCGGGCGGGTCGCGACGCGGGTGCGTGGCGGGTATCGCCATCACTTCGCCGTTCAGAATGACGTGACGCAGACGGCTGCGCTCGCCGAGCAGGCGCACGTCGTGTGCCACGTCGCCATCGATCACAATGATGTCGGCCAGGCGCCCGCTTTCTATTGCACCGGTTTGGCCACCCAGCCCGAGGGCAAAAGCATTGGCGCTGGTGGCGGCAGTGATCGCCTGCAGCGGTGTTAATCCGATTTCGTTTACAAACACTTCGAGTTCGCGGTAATGCCAGTCGCCATAAGGCGTAATGGAAAAGCCTGATTCAGTGCCACACAACAAAGGCACACCGGCATCGAAGGCGCGCTTCAGCATCACTGCGCTGTCGGTGATTTCTTTCTGGAATATCTTGCGTATCCCTTCCGACGCGCCGACCGCGGCGCCGTAGTCGGCCAGATTGGCCTGGAAGGTGAAGGTCGGCACCAGCGGCACGCGTTTGTCGACCACCGCCGCCAGCGCTTCTTCATCCATGTAGGTCGCGTGCAGAATCATGTCGAAGCCGGCCAGGGCTGCGTCGCGAGTGCTGGGTGCGCCGCGACAATGACCGACGACGGGAGTGCCGAGGGCATGGGCGGTGTCGCAAACCAGCTTCATTTCATCCAGCGACCAGACCTGCACTTCGCCCTGGCCTTTCTGGCGCGGCGTGAGGCCGGTGACGTGCACCTTGATCCAGTCCACGCCGATTTTTATCTGACGACGCACCTCGCGCACGATGTCGTCGCGACTGTGCACGACCACACCATAACCACGTCGCCCTTCATCGGGAATGAGGCGGCCGGCGGTGCCGCCGACCGAGGTCAGCAGCGCATTACCACCGGTGGCCATACGCGGTCCGCGCACGATGCCGGCTTCGAGTGCATCGCGCAAATCGACGCCAATTTCCCACAGCGAATCAGCGTCGAAAAAACCGGTCACCCCGGCTGCCAGCAATTTCTGCACATTGGCGGCGGCGATGATCGCGGCCAGGCCCTCACGGCGATGGAAGAACAACTCGTCGTTGGAATTCGGTTCATCAAAACTGATGTGGCAATGGGCATCGATGAGGCCGGGCATGACGGTCAGCCCGCTGGCGTCGATGCGCGCAACTTCGGGCGCGGTGCGCGCGTCGAGCCCGGCTTCGACCGCGATGATGCGCTCGCCGCTGAGCAGTACATCCGCTTTGAAGGGGGGCCGGCCGAGGCCGTCGATGACCATGCCACCGTGAATAAGGAGGCTCGCAGGTGCGTTGGTGTTCATGCTCTTGCTCCGCTCTCAGTAGCCGACCGGCAGCGTCCGTGCGCCGCGCACCCACAAGGACGGCAGCCAGTCAGTGGTGGAATCGAGACGATGCAGCGTCGGTAGTCGTTCCATGACCGCTTCCAGCGCAATCGCGCCCATACGTTTGCCGAGCGCCGCGCCCGGGCAGTAGTGGGGACCGTGGGCAAAGGACAGATGATGATGGGCGTCACGTTGAATATCGAAACATTCCGGATCGGCAAAACGTCGTTCGTCGCGATTGGCGGAACTGATGTAGGACAGCACATAGGCACCGCCAGGAATATTCACACCATGCACCTCGACGTCATGCACCGCAGTCTGGAACACCAGGTTGACCGGCGACCAGTAGCGCAAAGTTTCTTCGATCACATTGGCGCTCAGGGTCGGCTGCTTGCGCAGCAACGCCAGCGCGTCAGGATTCTCACACAGTGCAATAAAAGCGCTGCTGATCATGTGGGAGGGCGTTTCCGAGCCGCCAAAGTGAGTCAACACCGCAATACTCAAGACCTGAATGGAACTCAGCACATCGCCACCTTCTTCGGCTTTGACCAGCAGCGAAATAAAATCGTCGCCCGGATTGACGCGCCGCTCGGCGATGGTCTTCTCAAGGTAGGCGCGCAGTTCAGCGACACTCGCACGTATGCGTTCGACATCGGCGGGGCTTAAGGTCGCGCGATTGGCGGCGTTCAAGAGATCGGCGGTCCAGATCTTGAAGTTCTCGCGCTGGCTTTTATCGACGCCGAGCAATTCGGCAGTGACGCTGACCGGCACGTAGGCGGCGAAATCGGCGACAAAATCAAATTCAGGCCCGCGCGCCATGATTTCATCGAGCAGACCGGTGACGATGGATTTGATGCGCGGTTCGAGTCCGCGCGTCACCGACGGAGAAAAGGCCTGGCCGGCGAGTTTGCGCAAGGGCGTATGGGCGGGCGGGTCCATCGCTATCAGGGACGGTGTTTCCGGCACCGGATCAAGATCGCCAAACGCCTGGGTAATGAAGTCGCGCGCCGAATAAGTCTCGGGGTGCAGGAAGGTGTGTTTGCAGTCCTCGTAACGGAACAGGCCGTAGGCATTCAAGGCCGGGATGCGATAGACCGGCGCTTCATCGCGCAGGCGCCGGTACCAGGGGTAAGGGTCCTGCTGGACTTCACGCAGGGTGGGATTAAATTCGATGCTGCTCATGGTGCTCGCTCGGCTGGAGAGTCGGAGTGCGCGCCGTGTGCGCTGCGCCCATCGGAATGCGAGCCCGAATAGTAAGCCAGCGTACGAGCGAGTGACAAACGGCGCGCGTGTGCCCTTACAATCACACCGAACACACCGCCGCCGGGCCATGACTACGCTAAAGAGGGATACACGATGCAACCGATGCAGGGCATAAGAATTATCGATGTCACGACCAATGCTTCCGGACCGATGGCGACCGGCATTCTGGGTGACCAAGGTGCGGACGTGATCCGTTTCGAGACCGTCGGCGCCGGCGACCCGGCACGCCACGTCGGTGGCGTGCGCGGCGGCCTGTCGGCCTATTTCGCGCAGATGAACCGCAACAAACGTTCGATGGCGGTCGATCTCAAGAATTCTGCGCTGCGCCCTGCCTTGTACAAACTCATCGAAAGCGCAGATGTGTTCGTGCAGAACTCGCGCCCCGGCGCACTCGATCGCGCCGGTTATGGTTATGAGGACCTGCACCGCATCAATCCAAACCTGATTTATGTGTCGATTTCAGGTTTCGGTGCCACTGGGCCGGCGGCCGCGCAGCGCGTCTACGACCCGGTCATTCAAAGCGTGTCGGGTTTCGCGGCCGCGCAGGGCGTCGGTGGCGAGCCGACACTGATGAAGACCATCGCCAGCGACAAGGTCGCGGCCTTGACTGCTTCCCAGGCGATCGCCGCGGCCTTGTTCGCCCGCGCGCGCGGCACCATAGGCGGGCATCACGTCGAGCTGTCGATGCTCGATGCGAGCCTCGCTTTCCTGTGGGCGGATATCTTCTGGAATGACAGCTTTGTCGGCAGCGAGGGTTTCTCGCCGCGGCCGCTGATCGCGTCGTTCT
>CAMCBY010000281.1 GCA_945873015.1 Klebsiella pneumoniae | reverse complement strand
CATTCGGTTCGGAATATCCCTGGCACCAGATTTCCTCGCCGGCGAGAATTTTTGGCAGATAACGCGCGCGCTGTTCTGGGGTGCCGTGGCGGATCAGCAGCGGGCCGACCATCTGGATGCCCATGTCGGGTGCGCGTGCGATACCCCAGCGCTCCTGCTCCTCAATGAAGATCAGCAGCTGTGCCGGCGACAGTCCCATGCCGCCATGCTCGGCCGGCCATGCCGGCGCGACCCAGCCCTTGCCCGACAGTTTGAGGTACCAGGGTTTGATTTCGGCCCAGCGCGGGCGCCGTGACGGATAACGCATGTCGGCCGGATACTCGGCCTCGAACCAGCCCCGCACGATGCCGCGGAAGTCCTCCTCGGCGATGCTGTCCCACTGACCGTTGACCGGCTCGGCGGGCAACTGACGCGCCTCGCCCGTGCCGTCGTCGAGATCCGCGCTGACCAGTCCGGCGAGACGGCGGCTGTGGAACGAGGTATTGCCGAGTCGCGCCGCCAGCACCAGCGCGCGGTTCAGGAACAGGCCGACATCACATTCGTCGGTATAACCGATGCCGCCATGCAGTTGCACCGCCTGGCGTGCAATCAGCAAGGCGGCCTCATTCGCGCGGTATTTGGCGCGGCTCGCGGCGCGCGCGCGCGCGCTGTCATCGCTGGCTGCATCGAATTCGCGCAAAGCCTCATCGACCACTGCGCCGGCCAGCGCCTGCTGGATGTAGAGGTCGACCGCGCGATGCTGCAGCGCCTGAAAACTGCCGATGGCCTTGCCGAACTGCTGACGGGTACGCAGATAGTCGATGGTGATCTCAAAAATCTGTTCGGCGAGACCGACCAGATAACTCGCGGTGGCGAGACGCGACAATTCGCGCGCGGCCTGCAGGGCGGCGACCGCCTCGGCACCGCGCGCCAGCAGCGCGTCGTGGGCGAGCAAAACATCACGACAGGTGAGGGTTGCCGCCTGAGTGCCGTCGGCGAGGCTGCGCGCACTGAGGGTGAGGCCGGCGCTGTCGCGGCGACACAGCATCACGCTGAGCTCACCGTCGAGGCTGACGGGCAGCAGGTAACCATCGACGTCGGTCGCCAGCGGCACATCGCCAATCTCGCCCTTGAGCACATAGCTGCCGTCCTTGCCGCTGGCTTTGATGCCGCTGGCCGGCCGCGAGGCGAACTCGGCGTCTTCCGCGAGCGCACATACCAGTACCGATTCACCGCTGACCACTGCCACCAGCAAAGCCTGCGCCGCAGGGCTGGCGCAGGCGGCCAGCATCGCCACCGCGCCGACGCCGCTTTCCAGCATCGGTTCGGGTGCAAGCACGCGTCCGAGCTGACGACACACCGCACCGACTTCGGCCGCGCCCAGCGCCAAACCGCCGGCCGCTTCCGGCGCAAGAATGCCCGACCAACCGAGTTCACACATCTCACGCCATAAACCCCGATCGAATGCCGGGCTCGCACCGCGCAGCGCGCGCAGACGCGTCACCAGCAGCGAACGGCGGCAGAAATCGGCCGCGCTGTCACGCAGCATGTCGAGCATCGCAAAAGATTCGTTATCGGTGGGCACGGCGGCGTGCGCGGCTTCGCTCATGGCGGGAGGCTCCAGTCTCGGGGTCGAACACAAGGACGAGGGTCCTAAGCTAGCCAGCGATGATAAAGTGCCGGGCAGGACAAAGAAACGTCGCCGCGCCGCGCATCCGGCAGGGCCGGTGCCGGACTCGTCAAAACCAGGGGAAGTCATGCAGCCAGAAATCGTCAAACTCGACATCGTCGAGGAATTCATCGCGGTCGTGCAGTTCGCCAATCCGCCCGTCAATGCCCATAGCCAGCAACTGCTGGAAGAAACCGCTTATGTGTTCGACACCATCAGCGATCGCGAAGACATTCGCGTGGCGGTGCTGACCGGCCAGGGCAAAACCTTCTGCGCCGGCGCCGACATCAAAGAGCGGGTCGGCACCGCGCCGGTGGCCGGCGGCCATTGGCAGCGCAGTCGCCGTGCGCGCGAGGCCTATCACAGCATCATGGAATGCCGTAAGCCGGTGATAGCTGCGATCAATGGCGTGGCATTGGGTGGTGGTCTGGCGTTTGTCGCCTCTTGCGACATCCTGGTGGCGGCTGAAACTGCGTGTATCGGTCTGCCCGAAATAGATGTCGGCCTGCTCGGTGGCGGGCGCCATACGCAGCGTCTTTTTGGCCATTCGCGCTTGCGCCGCATGATGCTGACCGGCATGCGTGTGTACGGGCCGGAGCTGTATCGACTCGGGGTGGTGGAGGCGTCCGTGCCGCTCGATGAGCTCATGGAAACCGCGCTCGGCATTGCGCGCGAGATTGCCGGCAAGAGCCCGCTCGCGATTGGGCTCGCCAAACATGCGCTCAACAACATCGAAGAGATGACTTTGCGCGATGGCTATCGTTTCGAGCAGACCATGACCGGCCAGTTGAGTCAGACCGAGGATTCAAAAGAAGCCATGCGTGCGTTTATCGAGAAGCGTAAACCGGTGTTCCGCGGCCGATGACCGAAGACCGCAATGCGCTGCTGCGCGCGGTACCGTCGATAGATGAGTTGCTGCGCGACAGCGCCCTGCAAACGGTGCTCGCCGATTACGGGCGCGAACTCGTCACCAGCGAGTTGCGCGCGACGGTCGATGCCGCGCGTGCGCAACTGCTGAAGGACGGCGAGGGCGCACGCGACGCATGCCGTGCCGAGTCGCTGGTGGCTGACACCTTGCGGCGTCTCGCCGCGCTGCTCACGCCGTCCCTGCGGCGTGTGTTCAATCTCACCGGCACCGTGCTGCACACCAATCTCGGCCGCGCGCCACTGCCGGCGGAAGCGATCGAGGCGATGGTCGCGGTGGCGTCCGGTGCCAGTAACCTTGAATATGATCTTGCCAGCGGTCGGCGCGGCGACCGCGATAGCCATGTCGAACAATGGATCTGTCGACTGACCGGCGCCGAAGCGGCCACCGTGGTCAATAACAACGCGGCGGCGGTGTTGCTGGTCTTGAACACCCTCGCAAAATCCAAAGAAGTGCTGGTATCGCGCGGCGAACTGGTCGAGATCGGTGGCGCCTTCCGCATTCCCGATGTGATGTCCCGCGCCGGCGCGCGGCTGGTGGAAGTCGGCACCACCAATCGCACTCACCGCGCTGATTTCAGCAACGCGCTGAGCGCGCGTAGCGCGCTGGTGATGAAAGTGCACGCCAGCAACTACGCCATCACTGGTTTTACTGCGACGGTACCCGAATCCGAACTGGCGGCGGTTGCCCATGGCGCGCAACTGCCCTATGTGGTCGACCTCGGCAGCGGCACTTTGATTGACCTCGTGCCCTTGGGTCTGCCGCGTGAGCCGACCGTTGCAGATACCCTGGCCGCTGGCGCCGATCTGGTCACTTTCAGCGGCGACAAACTGCTCGGCGGACCGCAAGCCGGCATCATTGCCGGGCGACGCGATCTGGTTGCGCGTTTGAAGCGCAACCCGCTCAAGCGCGCGCTGCGGGTCGACAAAATGACGCTGGCAGCCCTGGCGGCGGTGTTGCAGCTCTATGCCGATCCGGTGCGCGCGGTGCAGCGTGTGCCGACATTGCGTTTATTGACGCGTGCGGCGGACGACATTGAAGCGCTGGCGCGCCGCATTGCGCCGCGTTTCGCCGAGACCTTGGCCGGCCGTGCACAGGTCGAAGTCAAACCCTGTCACAGTCAGATCGGCAGCGGCGCGCTGCCTATCGATTTATTACCGAGCTGGGCGCTGGCGCTCAGCGTGCCGGGGCGCGGCGATCGTGCGCTGGAACAACTGGCGCGTTTGCTGCGTGGTCTGCCGGTGCCGATAGTCGGACGCATCGCAGAACACACGCTGCTGCTGGATCTGCGTACGCTCGACGATGAACAAGGCCTGCTCGCACAGCTTGCGCACCTCGACGGGCGTGCCGCGACATGATCATCGCCAGTGCCGGTCATGTCGATCATGGCAAGACTTTGCTGGTCAAGGCGCTGACCGGCGTCGATACCGATGCGCTGCCGGAAGAAAAAGCGCGCGGTCTGACCATCGAACTTGGTTTCGCTTATCACGATCTCGGTGACGGCAGTGCCACCGGTTTCATCGATGTGCCCGGCCACGAGCGTTTTATCCGCACCATGGTGGCAGGCGTCAGCGGCATCGATGTGGTGATGTTCGTGATCGCGGCGGACGACGGTCCGATGCCGCAGACCGCTGAGCATCTCGCCATTCTTGAACTGCTGGGCGTCGAACGGGGCGTGGTGGCATTGAGCAAGATTGACCGCGTCAGCGCAGCGCGTGTCGCTGAAGTCACCACCACCATTCGTGCGCTGTTGGCGCCGACTGCCTTGCGCGATTGCGCCATCATGCCGGTGTCGGCTTTGCACGGCATCGGCGTCGAGGCGCTACGCAGCGAACTGCTGAGCCTGCAGCGCAGCTTGCCGGCGCGCACAGTGCAAGGCAATTTTCGACTCGCGGTCGATCGCAGCTTTCTTTTGAAGGGCGCCGGGCGGGTGGTCACCGGCACGGTCTTCAGTGGCCAAATCAACATCGCCGATGCCGTGTGGCATGTGCCTGACGGTGGCGAGCTGCGTGTGCGTGGCATGCACGTCCACAACCGGGAAGCAGCGAGCGCCAGTGCCGGTCAGCGCTGTGCGCTCAATGTCAGCGGCGCGGGCCTGCGTGATATCGAGATTCATCGTGGTGACTGGATGGTGGCGGCGGCTGCCGCCTGCGCAACGCGGCGCATCGACGTCGAAGTGCGCGTGCTGGCCGACGAGCCGCGTGCGCTTGCCAATCGCACGCCGGTGCATGTGCATGTCGGCGCCGCCGATGTCACCGGCAGGTTGGTGACCCAGGACGGACTCGACATTGCGCCCGGCGCACGCGCGCTCGCGCAACTCATGCTCGACCGTCCACTGCACGCGCTGCGCGGCGACCGACTGGTGCTGCGCGACCAGTCGGCACGGCGCACCATCGGCGGCGGTGTGGTGATCGATCCGCTGCCCGACCTGCGCACGCGATCCCGCGAAGAACGGCGCGCCTATCTCGCCGCGATGGCGCTGCCCGATGCACAACAGGCACTGCCGGCCGCTTTGCAGGCGCTGCCGGGTGGTCTCGATCTCGAGGTCTTTACCCGCAGCTGGAATCTCGACGAACAACAGTGCGCGGCGCTGCGTAACGAGCCCGAATTAAGATTGTGTGGCTCGCCTGCACTCGGCATTTCTGCGACGCGTTGGCAGGCCCTGCAGAGCGCGCTGCTCGCCGCGCTTGCTGACGAACACCAGACGCATCCGGAGCGGCTCGGCATCGGCGAGCGCGAACTGGAGAAGATTTTGCGCGCGCGTTTACTGCGCGGTGTATTCAGCGCGGTGCTGGAAGATCTGGTCAGCGCCGGCCAAGTGGTACGGGATGGCGCTGTATTGCGACTGCCGCAACACAGCGCGCGACGCTCGGCAGCCGACGACGCTTTGTGGAAACGCGTGCAGCCGCTGCTCGAGAGGGACACGCTCAAGGCGCCGGTGGTGCACGATCTCGCCACGGCATTAAATCTCAATCACACCTTGCTCGAAGCTTTCCTGATCCGCATTGCGAAACAGGGCGTGGTAGTGAAGGTCAGTGCCAAACGTTATTTTCTGCCGTTGGCGATGGCGCGTTTCGAACAGAAGGTGCGCGACCTGACTGACGCCGGCAAACGCTTCACGGCGGCCGATTTTCGCGACCAGGCAGGTGTCGGCCGCAATGCTGCGATTGAAATCCTCGAATATTTTGATCGTATCGGCCTGACCCATCGCAGCGGCGATCTGCGCACGCTGCTCGATACCAAACGACGCAGCTAGTGTGCTGTCCCGTGATGAACTTCGATAATTCGCGCGGC